>JADHLJ010000168.1 GCA_016780745.1 Alphaproteobacteria bacterium
CGACCTCCAGGCCGCCATCAACCGCTTCGTCGCCGAGACCAACGAAAACCCCAAACCTTTCACATGGACCGCCGATCCCGACAAGATAATCGCTGCCGTCAAAAGAGGGCACCAAGTGTTAGATTCCTTCCACTAGTCCGCCGCAAGTCCGTCGAGATAGTCCAAAAGCGCCTGCTGGTACGGCGCGATGTTTTTGTAACGTCGCGTACCTTCTGGCAATTGCCGAACCGCCGAGGCGAGACCGGCGGCGGCGTCCGGGCGGGTGGCCAGCGACGCGATCGGATCGACATAGGTCTTGATGGTGAAGAGGATCCATCCCGTCGACGGCAAGCGGCGCAGGGTTTGACGCTCGCAGCGAATGAACAGGCGGTCGCCGGCATTCGCCGCCGTGACCGCCTCGTCCGTGTCCAGGTCCTGGCGGCGCACCGGCTGAAACAGGGTGGGATCGTCATTGAGGGACCAATTCACCCGCCAGACCGGGCGATCGACGCCGAGATGATCAAAGAACCGGTCGACAGGGCGGGCCAGCTTATCGCCAAAACCGGGCACAGGATCATGAATGATCGACATGGGCTGGCCCAGCTTTTCAGCCAGCCGCCAACGCGACGGGAAACACAGCGACGCCGCCTCCAAGGTATAGCCGCCCTCCCCCGGGGCCATCAGGCAAAAATCCTCCTGGACCAGGCGACCGGCGAGATCAATGGCCGCGTCATGCCAGTCATCGCGGCGATAGACCGCGCCGGTCGGCGGTACCGTGAGGGATTGTCCGTCATCTCGCAGCAGGTCCGGGTAATACCGGACCATATGCGCAATCAGGAGGTCGAGCACCTCGCGCTGGGCTGCCTCGCTACCTTGACGACACCCGACGACCTCGCCATGGCGCTCGACCAACAATCCATCCTTTTCCCGCAACTCGGGAACGAATTGTTCATCCGGCTCGATCCACAATCCCAGATCCAACGCGACCAGTCCCATGGCAAGCCGGAAATCGCCGGAAAGATACGGCAGATATCTGGGTTGCGGGAGAGGCGCGAGCTTCGTGGGACTGGTCATCGGAGAATAATGCCGGGATAAGCGGCCTACTTCCAGGCCTTCGCTCGCGCCTCGGCCTCGGCCAGCTGATCCTCGGACAGAAGGGGAGACAGCGCGTCGATGTATCCGGCTGTCCCGTCAACCTTCGCCGCCTCGGCCAGCCGTGCCCATTTCATCGCCTCGACCAGGTCCGCGTTCGCGCCCCTGGTGTTGAGTACCGCGAGATGAAGGAAGGAGATGTCGATGCCCGCTCGCGCCGTACGCTTAAACAGTTCAGTGGCGCCGTCGGGATCAATCGGACCGCCGGCGCCGTCCTGGCGCATCACGGCGAGATTGTATCGTGCCTCCGCTATACCCTGCTCACCCGCTTGCTCGTAAAGCCGGCGCGCCTCGGGCAAGTCCGCCGGGCCGCCCAGTTGGTTTTGCAGCATTACGGCCAGTTTGTAGCGCGCCAGGGCATGCCCGGATTCGGCGGCTTTCTTGAACCAGACTCGAGCAGCGGGAAGATCGGGCCGTCCGCGCGCACCCTGCTCGAGCGCCACGCCTAGATAGAACTGAGCCTTGGGATCGCCGGCTTCCGCGCCGGCCCGATACCAGTCCATCGCCTCGGTATAGGATTTCGGCGCGTCGTTTTGCGCGATCGCCAGACCCGACGTCACCAAGACCAAGGGCATGGCAAGTATGATCGCGAGGAAAGGAGTTAATCGACCCAAGAAATCAACCAATCAGGAAATGGGCCGCGTCAAGGCCTGAGAGGCCCCGTGCCCGAGGTCGATCGCGGCGCGGGACCGTCATAACCAACCAGACGGTTCGCTTCCTGGCCCTCCAAGGGCTCGGCATAGCAATTGACCTTGCCGATCGTCCGATAGCAATAGCGAGGTTCGGTAGCCACGATCTTCCTCGGCTCCTCTTTCTTGCCGGTGATCCGGTCGATACCCGCGCGGATATCCTCGGCGCACCCCATGAGCGGCAACATGATGATCAAGGGAACGAAAAAACGTCGCATTGACAGGCCCTTGCATGACGGAATCGCCACAACACTCGCAATTTCGCGAATCCTTGGCAAGCCTAAAGCCCTCTTGGCTTTCCGCTAAGCCACCGCCTTCAGAACATCGCGTACCGTCTCGGTGATGAAGTCGATCTGCTTTTCCTCGACGATCAGCGGCGGTGACAGGGCAATCGTATCGCCGGTGGTCCGCACCAGCAGGCCCTTCTCGAAGGCCCGATTGAAGGCGTCGAAGGCGCGCGCGGTCGGCTTGCCAGGGATCGGTTCCATGTCGATGCCGCCCATGATGCCGATGTTGCGCACGTCGATGACGTGATTGGCGTCGCGGAGCGAATGCATGGCGTCCTCGAAGTAAGGACGCAAACCCGCCGCCCGTTCGAACAGGCCCTCGTCACGATAAAGATCCAAGGTCGCCAGACCGGCGGCGCACGCCAGCGGATGGCCGGAATAGGTATAGCCGTGGAAGAACTCGATCGCGTTCGGCTCCGTCGCGGCGTTCATGAAGGCATCGTAAATGCCGTCGCGCACGAAAACCGCGCCCATCGGGACGGTGGCGTTGGTGATGCCCTTGGCGGTCGTGAACAGATCAGGCTGCACGCCGAAATACTCACTGGCGAAGCTCTCGCCGAGGCGCCCGAAACCGGTGATCACCTCATCGAAGATCAACAGGATGCCGTGTTTGGTACAAATCTCCCGCAGCTTTTGCAGATAGCCCTTCGGTGGCGGCAACACCCCGGTGGAGCCGGCGACGGGTTCGACGATGACGGCGGCGATGTTCGAGGCATCATGCAACGCGACGATCCGCTCCAGATCCTCGGCGAGATGCGCGCCGGTTTCGGCCTGGCCGCGGGTGAACCGGCTACCCTCGGGGTCATGGGTGTGCGGAAGATGGTCGATCCCAGCCAGCATATTGCCGAACATCTTGCGGTTCGGAGACATGCCGCCGACCGAGATGCCGCCGAAGCCGACACCGTGATAGCCGCGCTCGCGCCCGATGAAGCGCGTGCGCGTGCCCTGGCCGATGGTCCGCTGATAGGCCAGCGCCATCTTGAGCGCGGTATCCACCGATTCCGAGCCGGAATTGGTGAACATCACCTGACCGTAGCCCTCGATCATTCCGGTCAAGCGCGAGGCGAACTCAAAGGAAAGCGGATGACCGACCTGAAAGCCCGGCGCGTAGTCGAGCTTTTCAACCTGCTTGCGGACCGCCTCGATAATCGGCTTGCGGCGATGCCCGGCGTTCACGCACCACAGACCGGCGGTTCCGTCCAATACCTTACGCCCATCCGGAGTGGTGTAATGCATCCCCTCGGCCTCGGCGAAAAGGCGGGGCTCCTTCTTGAACTGGCGGTTGCCGGTGAACGGCATCCACAGCGAGTCCAGATCATTGGGCACATTGGTATCGGAAATCGACATGACGGGCTCCCTCTCGGTTCCGGGCCACGCCAACGGTTCCGCACGGGTTGAAAACAGACGCGCACTATAGGGAGAAATTCGTTCCGAACCAACGCCTATCGGGCAATCCGACGAAAGAATTCCATATACTCTCGAACAATGATTTCCTCTGTGAAACGCGCCCGGAAAGCCGCCTCGCCGGCAGTGCCGAGACGGTCCGCCAAATCCGGATCGCTCGCCACTTGGCGCAAGGCGTTGGCCAGCGCGTCCGGCGCGTCGATCGGACATAACAATCCGGTCTCGCCGTCGGTGATCAGATGTCTCGGCCCATCGCTGGCGGCGGCGACCACCGGCTTCGCCCGAGCCCAACCCTCGATCACCACATTGCCCAAAGGCTCGTGCCGCGACGGACAGACAAGGATATCCGCCGCCGCGATCAGGTCGGCGGTATCGTCCCGCCAACCGAGAAACCGCACGCGCTCCGCGACCCCGACCTCGCGGGCCAAGGCCTTGAGCTCGGCTTCCAATGGTCCATCACCGGCGAGCCAAAGCACCGCCTTCGGGACATCCGCCATAGCCCGGATCAGAACATCAAAAGCCTTGTTCGCATGAAGTCGCCCCAGCGCCACGATCACCTTTTCATTGGTCGATGTCTCCAAACTCTCGCGCGGAACCGGCACGCCGGCGTCGGTGTCGACGAAGTTGCCGATGTAATGGGCGTGCTCGGCCGGCCAGCCATGGCGCAGGATATGCTCAACGATCCCAGGCGTATTGCCGACAAGATGGTCGCAATGCCGGTAGTATTTCAGATCGTAATAGCCGCCGAGCCGGGCCACATGGACGAACTGGCCGCGCGGCAGTTTCGACGTCGCCCGGTTCATCCAGGTCATCACCACGTCCGGGCGATAAGCGCGAAGCTCGCGGCCAAGGCGCCGTTTGGTGATCAGGTCCAAGGCTCCGCCGAAGCTGAACTCGACGGGATCCACGCCGCCCGCGCGTAACGCGGCCGCGCGTTCCGGATCACGGCGGATCACCACCCGCTGGTTCTGCCCCGCCTGGTGAAGCGCCACGGCGAGACGGGTGAAGAATGCCTCGGCGCCGCCATGTTTGGCCCCGGCCATCGCTTGCAGCACTTTCACCATCGCCATCGTCGTCCATCGGTTCGGCACAACGAAAGATCGTGCCATCGGCGGGGATTGTGTTGTAGGCATCACGCAACGGCAAGGCCTCGGCGACAAAGGCCGGAAGAGCTTGGAGACGGATCGAATGAGTTCCAAGGACGGCAAGCCTGGCGGGACCCTGGTGATTCAACCACTTCCCGGCATTGGCGATACGATCTGGCATCTGCCGCATCTCAAGGCGATCGCCGCCAGCACGCCCAGCGGCTCGATCACCCTGCTGACCAAGGAACGCTCCCGGGCCCGCGACCTTCTGGCCGGCGCCACGCATGTGCGGGAGGTATTGTATCTGGCACCAGACAAGGGCCGGCATTCCGGACCGCTTGGCGGGTGGCGCCTTGGAGAAGATCTTCGCTCCCATGGCTTCAACGCCGCCTGGGTCCTGCATGCGTCAAGCCGCTATGCCCTGGCGGCGTGCCGCGCCGGTATTCCAAAGCGAATCGGCTACGGTATCGGCTGGCAGGACGCGTTGCTGACCTCGCCGCACGGACTGTCCAGACGGGATCGGCGCCTCTCCGCGATCGCCAAGGCCAATCGACTTTTGGAAGTGCATGACCTTTCGGTCACCGGCGTCGCGCCGGAACTCCCGCTATCGAAAGACGCCATTGGCGCGGCGGAAACGATCATGGAGCGACTGTCGACACCCGTTATCGCGCTCGCCATCGGGTCCAGCGAGCCGTTCAAACAGTGGGGCGAGAACAACTTCGGCGACCTCATCGGCGCGCTTCGCGAACGCCATGATCTTTCGACCGTACTCGTCGGCGGAAGGGCGGAAGCGGAAAGCGCCTCGCGGATAGCCGCCCGTTTCGACAACCCACCTTGGCTGATTCCGACAATCGACCGGCCTATTCTCGAGGCGGCGGCGGTCGTCGCGCGCTGTGCCGCCTGTATCGGCAACGATACCGGCATATTGAACATCGCCGCCGCCGTGGATACTCCGGCGCTCGGCCTGTTCGGAGGATCATTGCCGATCAGCGAGGACCCACGGCTCCTCGCGCTCTCGCCGCCCGGACGCGTTAAATACGGCAAGGACCGCATGTCCGAGATCAGCGTGGAGATGGTACTGGGCTCATTCGCCGGCCTTGACCTTCGCCAATAGCGCCGTTGCCGCCTCGACGACCGTCTCCACGCCGAGGCCTTTCATGAGGTCACTATCCGGGCGGGGCCGATAGTTGGGATCGTCGCGCAATTCCTCATAACTGAGTTCCGTGCGCGCCACCGCGCAATGCGGTCCCCAAGGCGCGTAGTTCTCGTCTCGGGTCGGCCCGAACAGACCCAAGGTCGGCGCGCCAGATGCAGCGGCGAGATGCATCAAACCGCTGTCATTGCCGATATAGAGCGCGGAACGCGCCAACACGGCCGCTGTGTCGAGCACCGGCGCTTCCATGAGGTCAATCAAGTCCTCGTCCGGCGCCGCCTCCAGCAAACCCGCCGCCATGTCGCGTTCGCCCGGACCACCAACCACCGCGACCCGCGCGCCCTCCAGCGCTCCGCCGGGTCCGATCATCGATCGAGCCAGCTCCGCGAAGCGGTTGATCGGCCAGATCTTCGCATCCCAATTCGCGGTCGGACCCAAGGCCAGAACCGGTCGAGCGTCCATGTCACCTAGAACGGAGTCGGCAAATGCCCGGTGCTGAGGACCGAGCCATACTTGCGGCGGCGCCGGAGCCTCCAACCCCAAGATGTGCCGCATGTCCTCGACCCGATGGGCATTCTTGTCGCGGCGACCGTAAACATGCCGGCGCAGAGTGGGCAGGACATAGGCGGTGGCGGACCCGCGCACATCGACCACCATGAACCAGTGTTTGGTCATCGTCGCGCCGAGCAACGCCCGCCAATGCGCGAGCCACGGCCCCTTGCGCATTCGGATGATTCTCTCGAGGCCTGGCACGGCTTCATAGAGCGACGCCGCGACCGGACCGCAGGCGATCGTGAAACGTGCGGCGGGATATCGCTCAATAAGCGTGTTCAGCAGCCCCGTGCCGAGGATCGCGTCTCCCAGACGGCTGGCGGATATGAATAGAATGCGCATGGCGCCGTTATAGGAGGGCGCTATGGGTTAAGGAAGGTGCTAATATCAATCGCTTGCAAACCGCGAACAAACCTAACCGTCTTCATGCAGCATCCGAACCCAAACGGAGACAACCGTGCCCGCCTCGTCGGAGTTGAATTGCGCCCGGGTACCCGATTGATCCACGCCGACAACAGTCGCCTCCAAGCTTAATTCTGATTTCGGATGAAGGATCGTTATGGTATCGCCGATTTCGGCCTCCAAGGCGGGAGATAGCCGCAAGCCACCGGCGGACACGTTCTCAACCTCGCATTGAAAGCTCTTGTCACCCACGGTCACCTCAAGGGGCGCGACAATAGGGTAGCGCTCGTACTTACGGCGATTTTCCTTGTTTCCCAAGCCGATGAGACTCATGAGGGATTTGATCATGACATGCTCGCTATCTCGTTCGCTTTCCAGCGGAACTTTTGACGCCCCCACGACATGGGCACGCGCCCCATGTTACGCCACCCCATCGGGTTTCGCAGCGGGTTTTCCCACATGATTGCCGAACCGCGGTCTAAGGTTTAGACGATGGTGAAAGTTTGGCCACGGGAGAGTGCTGAAACCCTCGGCAAACGAGGCCCGAGTGCGATGTCCACGCATACCCCCACGGCATCGTAGGCGCGCTCGCCCGCCCGTCATGCGTATTGAAAACCGGAGAAACTTGTGACCCAAGCAAATGAAACCACCATGATCGACGTCAAAACCCTTGCCGCATGGCTCAAGTCCGGCGAGGCGGATCTATACGATGTGCGCGAGGTGATGGAGTTCGAGGCGGCGCGCATTCCCGGCTCGACGCTGGTACCGCTGTCGACATTCGATCCGAGCGCCGTGGACACGAACTCCAGCCGGAAATTGGTGTTTCACTGCAAGAGCGGGGTTCGCTGCGGCATGGCAACCGAGCTTATGCGCGCGGCGGGTTTCGAGGGTCCGATCTTTCGCCTGGAGGGTGGAATATTGGCCTGGAACGCGGGGGGAGGAAATATTCAACCCGGAAAAACCTGATTCACGGTAATTTTTTTAAACAACCCATGGCGGTATGACTCGAAGTTCTATATGATAACGCCTTGAATCCGCTAATATTGCCCGTTTGACCGTATAGGGCACTGGAAACGCGGATGCGTCTGAGTCTCACCGGCCCGACAAGGTCTCATGCACTTCTACCTGCCGATCGCCGAGATGTCGGTCAATATCTTCCTTATCCTGGCGATGGGCGGAGGTATTGGGTTCCTGTCCGGCCTTTTCGGCGTGGGCGGCGGTTTTCTCATGACGCCATTGCTGATCTTCATTGGCGTTCCGGCGCCAGTCGCCGTCGGCACCGAGGCCAATCAGATTGTCGCCAGCTCGGTTTCCGGCGTCATCGCCCATATGCGGCGCGGGAATGTTGACTTCAAAATGGGCGGGGTCTTGCTCGCGGGCGGCTTCGTCGGCTCATCGCTGGGCGTGGTGCTTTTCAAGTATCTCCAGGGCCTTGGCCAAATCGATTTGGTCATCAAGCTCTGTTATGTCGTGTTTCTTGGCATCATCGGCGGGCTGATGTTCGTCGAGAGCGCTCGGACCATCCTGCGTTCCCGGTCGGTAAGCGCCAGTCGCGGTAAGCTGCATCAGCACAATTGGCTGCACGGCCTGCCCTTCAAGATGCGGTTCCGCCGCTCCAAGCTTTATATCAGCGCGCTTTTGCCGCTGATGGTCGGGGCCGGGGTCGGCGTGCTGTCGGCGCTGATGGGCGTCGGCGGCGGGTTTATCATGGTCCCGGCGATGATCTATCTCTTGGGCATGCCGACTTCCGTGGTGATCGGCACGTCGCTATTTCAGATCATCTTCGTCACCGCCAACGTGACCTTCCTACAGGCGGTCACGACACAGACCGTGGATGTCCCGCTGGCGATCTTGCTGCTGATCGGCGCCGTCATCGGCGCCCAGTTCGGCAGCAAATACAGCGTGCGCCTCAAGGGCGAGCAATTGCGCATCCTGTTGGCGGTGATGGTGATCGGGGTTTGCGCGAAGATCGCCTATGATTTGATCGTCACGCCGGAGGATCTTTATTCCATCGCCCCCTTGATCGCGCATTGAGGGGCGGGCCGTGAAACGCAATCCAGCCACCTTCCTGCTACTGATCGCCGCCCTCGTGGCCGTCGCCAGCGCCTCCGCGCGCGGCCAGGCACTGGTCGCGGATCTGTCCAGCCATCATGTCGCGATCACCACGGGTTTCACCGGCACCGACGTGCTTTTATTCGGCGCGGTGGACGGGGAAGGCGATGTTGTCGTGGTCATTACCGGGCCGCCGGAATCCATCGCCGTTCGCAACAAGCAGCGGATCGCCGGGATCTGGGTAAACGCCGACACGGTCGAATTCCAGGGCATACCGAATTTCTACGCGGTCGCGTCGAACCGACCGCTGGAGGAAATCACCAGCCCCGATATCCGCGAGACACAACAGATCGGCGCCGAACACATCGCGACCAAGCTCGCCGCCGAGGATCGCGACAGGCCCGCGGCCGAAATCGCTCTTTATCGCGAGGCCTTGATCCGTAACAAACAAAACAGTGGTCTGTTCAGCGTTGAGCCGGAGCAGATCTCGATCATCTCCGACCGCCTATTCCGCACCCAAATCCATTTTCCCTCGAACATGGCCACGGGAAGCTACAGCGCCGTGGTCTATTTGTTCCGGGACGGGGAAGCGGTGCAGGCGGTAAGCACGCCCATTTTGGTTGAAAAGGTCGGTGTCGGCGCCGAGATCTATAACTTCGCTCATCAGCAATCCGCCCTCTACGGACTGGCCGCGATCGTGATAGCGGTCTTCTCGGGCTGGCTTGGCGGCGTGATATTTCGTAAGGTCTAGACAGATGTCAGACAGCACGCCCACAGGCCCTGGCGGCCAAACCGACCTCGACCACCGTCGTGTTTTCCTGGTGGTGGTGGATGATTCCGAGGAAATGAAGGTTGCATTGCGGTTCGCGGCACTGCGGGCCAAGAGCACCGGGGGGCGGGTCGCGCTGTTCCGCGACATCGAACCGGCCGGCGGCTTTCATCACTGGGCCGGCGTTGGCGAGTTGATGCAGGACGAGGCGCGCCAGGAAGCCGAAAAACTGCTTTCGGACCTGGCCGGAGAAGTCATCGAGCTATCGGGTCAGCTCCCCGCGCTTTATGTCCGAGTAGGGCCGATCGTCGACGAATTGGTTAGCCTGGTCGAGGAGGAGCCGACGATCTCGATCCTCGTCCTGGCGGCGGGAACCAGCAAGGACGGCCCC
>JADHLJ010000169.1 GCA_016780745.1 Alphaproteobacteria bacterium
TCCTGATCCTCGATCTGGATGCCCGCCGCGCCGGCCTTCTCATAGCCGCGCACGGTATGCTGGACATTCAGCAGGCCGCCATAGCCGGTATCGCCATCGGCGATGAAGGGCGTGGTGACCACGTCAGCCATCACCTGCACCCGGCCGACCATGTCGGTATAGCTGGCGATGCCCGCGTCCGGCACGCCGAGATGCGAGGCGACCGTGCCATAGCCGGTCATGTACAGCATGTCGAAACCATGCGGGTCGGCCATCCGGGCCGAAATGCCATCGAAGATACCGGGAGCCACGATCAGCTCTCCGGGGCGAAACAGATCCTTTACGCGGGCCATCTCGGGCCTCCCTGATAGTGTTCTTAAACGCCGTCTCTTGTCTCGAAGACCATCGGCGCCAGTTCCTCGGCGGTGCGACCGGCCCAATCGAGATCGGGAATGCTGGTCATGGAACGCGCCTGGGCTTCTTGCAAGGCCTCGAGCGCGCTTTCCATATCCATGGTGGTAACGGCGCCGTCGCGGACCACCTGCTCGCCATCGACGAAGACATCGCGGATCGCCCGATCTCCGGCGACGAAAACGAGCGAGCGCAGAGGCTCGCGCACCGGGATCATCGAGGGGGCCTTCAGGTCCACCAACACCAGATCCGCCTTGGCGCCGACCTGGAGGCGGCCGATATCGTCGCGCTTCAAGGCCTTGGCGCCGCCGATGGTCGCGGCATTGAAGATGTCGGAGGTGTTGAGATCATCCACGGTCTCGGCCACGGCGCGGGCGACGGTGCCGACATTGCGCATCTCTTCGAGATAGTTATGCGGATAGGTATCGGTGCCGATGCCCATATTGATGCCGGCTTTCAGATACCCGCCAAAGGTCTGCAGCGCGATGCCACGGCGCATGAACACGGTCGGGCAATGGGCGACGGTGACCCCACGCTCGGCGATCAGGCCGAGATCGGTTCGGGTCGACCAATGCACCCAGGGGTGATGGTCGAGAAAGATGCCATGGCCGATGATCGTATGCTCTCCCAGCACGCCGATATCGTCCATCCATTGGATCGGCGTCTTGCCGTGGCGGCGGATCATCTCCTGGAATTCGGTGACCGACTGGGCGGCGTGGGTCTGCCAGGGCAGGTTGCGTTCCGAGGCATAATCATAGGCATCGCGCAATAGATCGGCGGAGCAGGTATCGATCTGGGACGGACAGATCATGCCCATCAGGCGGCCCGACGGGTGCTGGTTCGCCAGATCGACGATCCGCTGGGCCCGCTCGAAACCGGCCCGGCCATTGGCCTCGTCCCACTCATAGGACAGCGCGTGTCCGTTGGTCGTGTACCAGCGGGCATCGCGAAAGCCTGGCGCGGCGCAGGCGCGGATGCCGGACTCGGCGAGGATATCCAGCCAGCCGTCGAAGGGCGGGGAGATATCGACAACGGTGGTCACCCCCGAGAGCAGCAGCTCGCCCATCGCCACCCGCACGCTGGCCGCGAAACCCTCGGCGTCGTTGTTAAAGATGGTCAGGAATTCATAGAGCGAGGAGTGAAAGAAGCCCGGGCTACGGATCTCGTCGGTGATGCCCTTGCGCAGCGGCTCGCTAGAGGGATGGCTGTGAATATTGATCAGGCCGGGCATGACCATGCGGTCACGGCCATCGATCTCACTCGCCGCCGCGCCTTCATAGCCCTTGCCGACATGACTGACACGGCCATCCTCGAAGGCGACATCGACGTCGCGCAGATAGACATGGCGGTTTTCCGTGCCGTCCCAGGCGACGACCCAGGCGGCGTTTCGAATGACGGTGCTGGTCATGGTTCTGTCCCTCGCGTTCGAGCCGCCAGTATTACCTCCACAAGGTGCAAGGAAAAGCGCCGGATTTTTCGGCTCCGGGGCAGGGGGCGACCGGCCTCGGCCTCGGAATCGCCGTTCAATCGCCATTCGCGCGCGAGAATCCTTCAAACCGAGCCGGTTTTAGCCTATGTCTGGGCGCATGATCGCCTCGCCCCCCTCGCATCGCTTCTGCGTCGCGCCGATGATGGACTGGACGGACCGGCATGACCGGTACTTCCTGCGCCAGATCTCCCGGCGCGCGCGGCTCTATACCGAGATGATCACGACCCAGGCGATTCTGCGGGGCGACCGGGCGCGACTGCTGGATTTCGATGCCGCCGAGCATCCCCTGGCGCTCCAGATCGGCGGCGCGGCGCCGGACGAATTGGCCGCCTGCGCCCGGATCGCCGAGGATTGGGGCTATGACGAGATCAACATCAATGTCGGCTGTCCGAGCGACCGGGTGCAGTCCGGACGCTTCGGCGCCTGCCTGATGCGCGAGCCCGATCTGGTCGCCGAGAGCGTGGCCGCGATGCGGGCCAAGGTGGCGATCCCGGTGACGGTGAAATGCCGTATCGGCGTCGACAACCAGGAGCCGGAGACGGTTCTGCCTGATTTTATCGACCGGGTCGCCAAGGCCGGCTGCGAGACCTTTATCATTCATGCCCGCAAGGCCTGGCTGAAGGGCCTTAGTCCGGCGGAGAATCGCGACGTGCCACCGCTCGACTATCCGCTGGTGCACGCCATGAAGGCGGCGCGCCCGGATCTCACCATCGTCATCAACGGCGGTATCAATGATCTCGATGCCGCGATGCCGCATCTGGACGCGGTGGATGGGGTGATGCTCGGACGCGCCGCCTATCAGACGCCCTGGGTCCTGGCCGACGTTGATCACCTGATTTTCGACGAGGACACCGCGCCGCCGGATCGTTGGTCCGTTGCCGAGGCCATGGTCGACTACGCGGCCCGGCGCGGCGCCGAGGGGGTTCCGCTTAAATCCATCACCCGGCATATGATGGGGCTGTTCCATGGCCTGCCGGGCGCCCGGTCCTGGCGGCGGATGCTGGGCGAGCAAGCCCGCGACGCCGATGCCAGCCCAAAGCTAATTCGCGACGCCGCCGCTGTGGTGGCCCGGATCGACCGCGAGGCGGCTTAGCCGCGAGCAAGGAGAGCGTTTTTGCAACGAGAACTGACCCAAGGCCAGCGCACGGCCATCGACCTCGGCCCCTTGGTCGTGTTCTTCGCGGTGAACTATTTTTACGGGATCATGGCCGGAACCGCGGCACTGATGGCGGCGACGATGATCGTGATCGGCATTACCTACACGGTCGAGCGCTCGGTGCCGCCGATGCCGGCCATCACCTGCGTCTTCGTGATGATCTTCGGCGGCTTGACGCTGTATTTCGATAACGAGCTTTTCATTAAGCTCAAGCCGACCATCGTAAACCTGCTCTTCGCCGCCGCGCTGACCTCGGGGATCCTTCTGCGCCGCAACCTGATGAAGATCATGCTCGGTCGCGTGATGCGCCTGACCGACGAAGGCTGGCTGTTGATGACCAAGCGCTGGATCGGCATGTTCGTGATGCTGGCCGTGGTCAACGAGGCGATCTGGCGGTCGGTGGATACCGACACCTGGGTCTCCTTCAAGGCTTTCGGCATCCCGGTGCTGGTGATCATCTTCAGCATCATTTTCATCATGCCCGTCGTGCAAAAGCACCAGATCACCGATGGGACCGGCGACTGATCGGGTTTAGGGCGCGCCGGGCCGCCAGAGCCGCGCCAAGCCCAGCGCCGCGAGAAAGCCACCCGCGCTAAGCACGCCCATAACCAGGAAGGCGTCCCCGGCCAGCCCCGCGTAAAGCTGTCCGGCCAGCGGAAACATGCAGCCCGCGATCACCCCGCCGACCAGGGCGTAGTAGACGCTTTGCCCGGTCGCCGAATGCTCCGCCGGGATACTGCGCGCCAGAAACGCCATGGCGCCGAGATGCGCCGCGCCGAAGGTCAGGCCGTGCAAGGTCTGGAGCGCGAATAGTCCGGCGGCATTCTCGGTGATCGCCAGTAGCGGCCAGCGCACCGCGCCACCCAACGCCGCCAGCATCAGCAGCGGCACCGCGCCGAGCTTGTCGCGATACCGTCCGGCCACCGCGAAAAGCCCGATCTCGGCGACCACGCCGATGGCCCAGAACAATCCGATCATCGTCTCGCCATGGCCAAGGTCGCGCCAGTGCAGGCTGGCGAACCCATAGAGCACCGCGTGACTGGTGTTGATCAACGCGCTGGCGAGCAGGAACAGCAAGAACCAGGGCGTGACAAAAAGGCCGAACAATCCGGCGGCGGCGCTTTTGGAGGCGCGGGTCGCGGGGCGTTCGGGCGCCAGCGCGCAGGAGATCGCGACCAGGGCCATGCCTCCGGCGATGATCCAGACCAGGCCTTGGGCGGGCCGCCCCTCGATCCACCAACCGATACCGGCGGTACCGAGGATGAAGGTCACCGAGCCCCAAAGCCGGATGCGTCCATAGTCCAGGCGATGGGTTTCGACATGGCGCAGCACCACGCTTTCCATAACCGGCAAGACCGGCTGGTAACAGGTCGCGGCGAGGCCGGCGATGATCAGGATAGGCCAAAACCCCTCGGCCCCGGAAATCACGAGGAACGCGGCGGCGGCAAGCGCCATCAACCCGGTGGTGAGCCAGCGCGTCCGACCCCGCCAGTCGGCTAGTCGCGCGATGGTCGGCTGGGCCGCGATCTTGATCCAGAACGCCGCCGCCAGCACCCAGCCGATCTCGACCGGGCTCAATCCCTTGGCGTCAAGCCAGAGCGGCCAATAGGGCATGTAGATGCCGATGACCAGAAAGTAGGCGCCATAGAAACCGGCAAGACGCCAGAACAGGTGACGCGGCGGCGCCGGCACCGGTCCCTCGGCCACGGGGGGCTAAAAATCCAGGTCGGTGTAATGCGCCGGAGGTCGCATGCCCGGGACATAATCCTCGAGGATCGGACGGAAGCTGGGACGCGACTTGATCCGCGCGTACCACTGCTTGGCTTCCTGATAGTCCTCCCAAGGCACATCACCGAGATAGTCGATGCAGCTGATCTGGGCGGCGGCGGCGATATCGGCGAGCGAGAACTGATCCCCCGCCAGCCAGGCGCGCCGGTCCGCCAGATAGCCGATATAGCTCAAGTGCGTGTCCAGGTTGGCGTGCCCGGCGCGGATCGCCTCGCTACTCGGCTCGCCCAGGCCGAGGAACCGCTTCATCAGTTTTTCGCCGAACAGATGCTCGGTGACCTCGCGGTTGAATTTCATGTCGAACCAGGCGCAGAGCCGACGTATCTCGGCCCGATCGGAGGCGGAGCCACTGATCAGCGGGGGATCGGCGACGGTTTCCTCGAGATATTCCGCGATCGCCTGGGAGGGGGCGACAACCGCGCCGTCCGGGTCATGCAGAACCGGCACCGTGCCGGCCGGATTGAGCGCGAGAAACCCCTCGCGCCGATCCCAGAACTGCTCGACGGTCAGTTCCACCTCGACCCTCTTTTCGTTCAAGACAATCCGGATCTTGCGCGAAAACGGGTCAAGGGGAAGGTGATAGAGAATCCGCATGCGGGTTGGTCAAGGCCTGTGACATTGGGCGGGCGGTGCTAGGCACGCCATTAGGATACCAGAACCTTGGCGATACCGACAATCGCCAGAACCGCCAGAAGCCAAAGCGCCGCGGTCTTGACGTGCTCGGGCCTGACGACGGTGAAAAGCCGAGAGCCGATAGCGATCCCGATGAACGATATCGGCACCAGAACCGCCGCCCTCGTCCAGGTCTCGACGGTCACCAGATCCTGACCACCCATAAAGATCAGCGCGACGACATCAACCAGCAAAAAGAACGCCACCGTAGTCGCTCTTGTCGTTACCATCGGCAGCGGCGAGGAAAGATAAAGCAGGATGATCGGCGGCCCCGGAATGCCGCCCGAACCGCTCAAAAACCCGGCCATGCCGCCGGTCAGAAACATCAAAGGGCTGCCGGGCACCCGGCGAAAGGCGAAGCCCCGGGCGATCAGGATCACCGAGAGCAGGATAGCGATCGAGATACCGAGCCGCATGGCGTCGGGGTTGAGGCTGACCAACAACGAGATACCCAGCGGAATCCCGATCAACGCCCCCAGGCCGAGCCAGCGCGCGCCCTTCCAATGCACGTCGCGCCAGACCTTGGGTGCCATGTTGATGCCGCCCGCCAGATCCAGGATCGTCGCCAGTGGTACCACCTCGACCGGTATCGCCACCACGTTCAGGCCGCTGATCACGATCAACGCAAATCCGAAGCCGACCACGCCCCGGACCACGCCGGCGATCAGACACACCACCCCGGCGACCGCCCAGACCAGAATATCCCATCCGAGAAACAGTTCCGGCATGCCGGCGCTTTCCCTATTAGTCGTGTTTCGCGCTTCGCCCTCAGGCCGCCAAAGAGGCGGTCTCGTGCCACCAACGCCCGCGGTGGTCGATCAGTCCGCCGCCGCGAACCGACCTCCAAGGGTGAACCATCGAACCTCCGCTGGGCAACAGATCCGTCAATGTCGTCTCGCCGAGTGCGCGAACCTGAAAGCGCTCAAGCGCGACCGGTCCCGGCAGGGCAAACCCCCAAGGCGCGGCCGGCTCGAACCCGAAGGGCGCGTAATAGTTCGGACCGCCGACAACCAGACAGAGCCGCCAGCCGTCGCGCGAGACCTGGTCAAGGGCGTGCCGGACAAGCCGCTTGCCGAGCCCGGCGCCCTGGCGATCCGGCGCGACGACCAGGGGGCCGAGCAGCAGCGCCGGCATGGAGGGGCCGACCAGAACCGGCCAAAACCTTAGCGACGCGACAAGCCGGTTTTCGTCCCGGATTACAAACCCGAGATCCGGTCTGGGCGGCGCCAACCGCAACCGATAGACGGTCAAGGCGTTTCGTTCGGCGCCGAAACCGGCGTCCAGAAGCGAGTCTATGGCGCAATGGTCTTCGGGAGTCTCATTGGAAATCGTGAACATGGCGGGGCCTCTTGGATCGGGAGCTTGGAGCCACCCCGACCAAGGGGCCGGGGATCAGTCGGCGCGCGGAAACGCGCGCGCCAGGGAACGCAACGCGACGGTTCGTCGTCGTCGCTCTCCAACCCGTCCACTGATCCAAATGCGCGCCATGTCGGCCAATCGTTGCTTGCGATACTCAAAAGGCGGTGCTCTTTATCGCAAACGTGCCGCGCTT
Source organism: Alphaproteobacteria bacterium (assembly GCA_016780745.1). GTDB lineage: Bacteria > Pseudomonadota > Alphaproteobacteria > Thalassobaculales > Thalassobaculaceae > JADHLJ01. The sequence goes on from JADHLJ010000169.1 coordinate 7,048, forward strand.
ACCAGAAGTTTTGTTTTCGGCGCGCGAGGGAGAACCCGCCATGAATGACCCGGTCGTCTCGCCCAAGCGCCTGATCAGTCTCGGTGCCTGCGTTGTCGACGCGATCATGAAAGTCGATCATATCCCCGGCGGCGATGCCAAGGTCATGGCCGAGGACGGGGTGGTGATCGGCGCCGGCATGGCGGTGGCGGCGGCCTGCGCCGCCGCCGCGATGGGCGCGGAGGTCGCGGTCTGGGGCAGGATCGGTAGTGATCGGATCGGCGATTTTTTCCTCGCCGACCTGGAGGATGCCGGTGTCGATACCAGCGCGATCCACCGGGCCGAGGGCGCGCGCACAGCCGTCTCCTCGGTGATCGTCGATGCCCATGGCCAGCGCCTGGTGGTGCCCTATTTCGACACTCGGCTCGGCTTCGATGCCTCCTGGCTGCCGATCGAGCGCCTGGATGACGTGGATTGCGTGCTCGCCGACACCAGATGGCCCAACGGCGCGCGCCGTCTTTTGACCGAGGCGCGGGACCGGGGCCTGATCCGGGTCTTCGACGGCGATGTCTCGGCCCCCGCGTTGTTGCGAGAGCTTGCTCCGCTGGCGAGCCACGCGATCTTCTCCGAGCCCGGCTTCAAGCTGTTCAGCGATGACGGCGACGTACCCGCCGCCTTGATGAGACATGCCGCCGCCTTTGACGGCTGCATGGGAGTGACCTTGGGCGAACGCGGTTTCGTCTGGGTCGAGGACGGGCGGTTGCGGGAGGTTCCCGCGCCGAAGGTCGAGGTTCTGGACACCCTGGCCGCCGGCGACACCTTTCACGGCGCCTTCGCCGTCGCGATAACCGAGGGCAAGACCATCGAGGTCGCCGCCCAATTCGCCTGCGCCGCCGCCGCCCTCAAATGCACGCGCTTCGGCGGGCGAACCGGTATCCCGACGCGCCCCGAGGTCGAGGCATTGGTCGCGGCGACCTATTAGGTCGAATGTAGCGAGGTGAGGTTATCATGCACTATCACGCGCTCCTGATGTTTCGTCGTCCTCACGAAAGCGCATGGCTGCCCGGACAATTCTAGCCGTCGTCCTCGCGGATGCGGGGACCTCTGAAAAACGGTCATTATGGTCGCCTGTTTCAACGTGAAAGAGGTCCCCGCCCACGCGAGGACGACGGGTATGGGGGCCAGTACCCGCAATAAAAACTTCCCGGACACCAATGCGCGTGCGCGAGACCGGCGTAGTGTAGGGCCGGTCAACGGGCTCAAGCCGCCGGCTTTCCGCCCTACTCCGACTTTTTGGCCTTTTCCTCGGCGGCCTTGTCCGCCTTTGCCTTGGCATCCTCGGCGTGTTTCTTTTCCCATTCGGCCTTGGCTTGCTGCCCTTCGCGATGGACCTGCAGATAGCTGGCGGCGAGACGGTCGCCGTTCCAGCGGCCCTTGGTCCACCATTCCACCGCCTTGTCCAGATCCTCGTCGACGCCAAAGCCGCCGGAATAGAGGAAACCGAGCATTGCCTGGGAGAAGCCATCACCAGCCTCGGCGCCCTGCTTGAACCATTTGAACGCGGCCTCGTAGTCGCCTTGGTTCTGATGAATCTGTCCCATGGTCGCATAGGCCCGGTTGATGCCGACATCAATGGCCGCCTGGGCATATTCCTTGGCCTTGGCCTCGCTACGCTCCACCATCGTGCCTTGGTTATGTAGCAGGCTGAGATAGATCAGCGCGGTGCCGTCCTTGGTCTCGGTCGCCGCGCGTTCCAGCAGCGCGATCCCCTCCTTGGCCTCGTCGCTACCGGCCTCGGCCTTTTGCAGGCCCAGAACCTTCATGGCGTAGGTCACCATCGCCTCGCCATTGCCGGCGTCGATCATTTCCTTGAGCACCTTGCGGGTCCGCTTGGGGCTTTCCGGGCCGACACCGCCAGGTAGGAATTCAAGCGCCGCCTGGATGCGGGATGACGGGTGATCCGATTTCAAGGTCTGAATCAGCATCATCCACGCGCCCTCGGAGTCCTTTTCCAGATGATCACCCACGCCCATGTAGCGCGCGGTCATCACCATGGCCGGCGGATGGCCCGCTTCGGCGGCCTTCTCGATAAGTTTGACCCCGGCGGGCGTGTCGCCCATGGCGAATAGCGCGTAGGCGGCGTCGACCAGAACCTTGCCGTCCTTGGGCGATGCCTCGCGGGCCGCCGTGCAGATCTCGTTGGTCTTCTCAACCGCCGCCCGCACCGTGGCTTTTTCGTCTTCCGGCGCCTGGGGGTCGGTTGCCCTGATCCAAAGCCGGGTTTGCTCCAGGCTGGCCGTGCATTCCTTGGCGAGATCACTCGCGGCATGGGCCGGCGCGCCGAGCGTCGCGAAACCCAGCAGCACCGCGCCCAGCGCGAGCCGCGCGCCGAAGCCGAGGGATGAACGAATTTGGGCAACCATCATTTCGCCTCCATTGTCGTCGAACCCCGCAGTTTAACCGATCCGTCGTCGCCCGGTATTAACGAGTCCGCGATGGATAGCCGATGGACCGGTTCTCGTCCATGCCCTGGGTGAACTCCACGGCGATCGACGCTATTGTGATCGAAGAGTCATTTGGCCAAACATCCGGGAGTCGGCGATCATGGCGCAAATTCGGATACCCGCCACCTATATGCGCGGCGGCTCCTCGAAAGGGGTGTTTTTCCACGCCGGCGATCTGCCCGACGACGCGGCGGAGCGCGACCGGGTTTTCCTTAAGACCATCGGCAGCCCGGATCCCTATGGCCGTCAGTTGAACGGCATGGGCGGCGGGGTTTCCTCGGTTTCAAAAGCCGTGATCATTGGCCCGTCAAGCCGGCCCGACGCTGATCTCGACTATACCTTCGCCCAGGTCGCC
>JADHLJ010000170.1 GCA_016780745.1 Alphaproteobacteria bacterium
CCGGTCGCGGATCTCGACATCCGGATGGGCGCGCAGGTTGTAGACCCAGACCGGGTTCTTCGGCCGCCCGCCGTAGGAGCCGACCAGCACATAGCTGTCGCCGACCTTGACGGTCATTACCGGGATCTTGCGGACAGCCCCGGTCTTGCCGCCCTTATGGGTGATGATGATGCAGGGCAGGCCGGTATCACGCAGCGTGACGCCGTCGGTGCCGCCGCTGCCTTCGTATAGCTCCACCTGCTCGCGGACCCAGTCCAGGGTCGGGGGAATGTAGTCGGCCATGATGGTCTCCCTTGGAAATGATCGGCGGAAATGTTGTCTCAACCTAGGCTTTGACGCTCAACCCAGCAAGCGCCCAAGATGCGCCAGCGTACGCTCGCGCGCCAGCGCCGCCGCCGCCTCGTCATGGGGCGGATAGCCATAGCGGTTAAAGCCGTGCTCGGTGTTCGGATAGACATGGATGTCGACACTGTCCCAATCGCCCATCCGCGCCTGGATCGCCGCCACGGTCTCCGCCGGCACATGCGGGTCGGTGGAGGCGAAATGCATCAGGATCGGGCATTTAAGCGCGTCGGCCTCGTCCAGATGCTCGTCGATCTGCACCCCGTAATAGCTGACCGCCGCGTCGATCGCATGGCGCACGCTGGAGAGATAGGTGAACTTGCCGCCAAGGCAGAAACCCATCACCCCGACCTTGCCGGTGCAATCCTCACGGGCCTTGAGGGCGGCCACCACGTCGCCGAGATCGCTGGCGAAGGCGTCGGTGCCCTGGGCCGCCCGGAGAGCCTGGGCCTTGGCCCGCCCCTCATCGGTGTAGGGCAGATAGCAACCGGCTTCCTCGCGCCAATAGATATCCGGCGCGATGACGACGTACCCGGCCTCGGCATAGCCGTCGGCGACCGAGCGGATGTGGTCATTGGTGTTGAACACCTCGGGCAACACGACCAAACCGGGCGCCGGTAGCGAGGCGGGCAGGGCGAGATATCCCGCGAAAGTGCCGCCGTCGCCGGCGGTAAGTTGGATCTCCGTGCCCATGGGGCGTCTCCGAATGTCTGTTTCGCTTTTTTCCAGGGGCGAGGATGTCACGGCGGGCGGCGAAAAAGCATCCCCCTTGGCGAAGAATCCGTGATTTGATGGCGGCGACGATTCCGAAGGGGGCTGTGGCCATGAAACCGGTGATCGGCGTGACCACCTATGGGCGCCATGAGCAGAGCATGAAGAGCACCCATTACGATTCCTTCTACGTCCTGCCGGCGGATTACGCGCTCTCTGTTCGGCGGGCCGGCGGGATCCCGCTTTATCTGCCGCCGGGCGAGGATCTGTTCCCGGCGGTGCTGGACCGGCTCGACGGGATCGTCTTCTCCGGCGGCGCGGATATCGACCCCGCCCGCTATGGCGGCGATACCGCCCATCCGGCGCTCACCGATCTCGATCCCGAGCGTGACGCGGCGGAGCTGATCGGTATTCGCGCGGCCCTCGAGCGCGCGGATATGCCGATCCTGTGCATCTGCCGGGGCTTTCAGCTGCTCAATGTCGCGCTGGGCGGCGCTTTGGTGGAGCATGTGCCGGATCTCGGCAAGGGCGACATGCACCGCGACGAGGACGGTCTCTGGGCGCTGCACGAGGCCGAGATCGAGGCTCCCGACAGCAAGCTCGCCGGCATCATCGGCGCGCCGCGTTCTAGCGGTACGTCAGGCCATCACCAGGCCCTCAAAACCGTCGCGGAGCCCCTGACGGTCACCGCCCGCGCGCCGGATGGCGTGGTCGAGGCGGTGGAACACGTCTCCCACCCTTGGTGCCTCGGCGTGCAATGGCATCCGGAGGTGACCGCGGGCGAGGACCCGGCCCAACAACGCCTGTTCGACGTCCTGGTGCGCCAGGCGGCGGGCAACGAAGCCTTCGCGCGGGGAGACCGGACGGGTTAACCGCGGGCCCGGCCGGTCACCGGGCAATCTCGACCACCAGGTGACCGGCCGGGCTGATACGCGCGGTATCATTCGGCAGGACGACCGTGGTGCTGTCCGGGTCCTCGATAATCGCCGGCCCGGTCACCGTTCCTACCCGCGTTAGGTCGGCGCGGGTCAGGATGCGGGTTTCGACATAGCCGCCGGCCTCGGGGAACCAGGCCATCCGCGACTTCGGGCGGGCCGAGACCGAGACTGGCTCATCGGGCCGACCGATGCCACCCTTTCGCCCCGACGGCACATGCGCCACCAGGGTCCAGTCCACGACCTCGATCATCGCGTCCGAGTCGAGAAACTTGTTTTTGCCCTCATAGGCGATCTTGAACGCCGCCATCGCGGCCTCGGCATAATTGGCGTCGATCGGACCGGAAGGCAGGTCGACATGCACCTCGAAGCCTTGTCCGGCATAGCGCATCTGAGCATAGCGCGACCAGACCGGCGCCGCGGCATCACCGAGCCTTGGCAGGTCCACGCGGGCGCGTTGCTCCAGGTCGCGATAGAGGTCGGCTATCGCTTTCGAGGAGCCGGGCTCCAAGCGCATGACCCGAGTCGCCGAGACATCGATCCGAGGTTCAGCCTCCATCAGACCAATCGCCGAGCCGACACCGGCGCCGCTCGGCACGATGACTCGGGGAATCCCGATCGTTCGCGCCATTCGCGCGGCGTGCAGCGGCCCGGCGCCGCCAAAGGCCACCATGGCATAGCGGCGCGGATCGCGGCCCTGCTCGACCGAGACGATGCGCATGGCGTTTTCCATATTCGCGGTGGCGACCAGATGCACGCCCCAGGCCGCCGCGCCAGCCTCCAGACCAAGCGGCGCGCCGATCTCGCGCTCGATGCCTTGCCGCGCCGCCTCGGCATCCAATGTCATCGCGCCGGCGTTGAACCAGTCGGGCGCGATATAGCCGAGCACCACATTGGCATCGGTGATGGTCGGGCGCGTGCCGCCCTGGCCATAGCAGATCGGCCCGGGATCGGCGCCGGCGCTCTCGGGTCCGACGACGATCATGCCAAGCTCCACCCGGGCGATGGAGCCACCACCCGCGCCGATCTCCAACAGCTCCACCGAGGGCACGTTGATCGGCAAGCCGCTGCCCTTTTTGTAGCGCACATGACCGACTTCGAAAGTCGGCATGATCGCCGGCGCGCCGCCATCAACGGCCCCGAGTTTCGCGGTGGTTCCGCCCATGTCGAAGGTAATGACATGCTCGGTCCCCTCGGCCAGACCGACGCCGGCCCCCATCAAGACCCCGGCGGCGGGGCCGGATTCGATGATCCGGATCGGATAGTCCCGGGCGATATCCGTTGAGACCAGGCCGCCGCTGGATTGCATCACGAAAAGCTCGTTGCGAAACCCGCGTGCCGACAAGGCGGTCTCGAGATTGGCGATATAGCGATCGACGATCGGCTTCACATAGGCATTGGCGACCGTGGTGCTGGTCCGCTCATACTCGCGAAACTTCGGTGAGATCTCGGAGGAAATCGAAACCGACAGATCCGGCGCGCGCGCCGAGATCCGGTCCCGGATGGCTTGCTCGTGCGCCGGGTTGGCATAGGCATGCATCAAGGACACCGCCACCGTCTCGCGCCCAGCGTCGAGCATGGCGTCGATCGCCCGGTCGACGGAGGCCATATCGAGACCCGTCACGACGGCGCCGTCGAAATCCACCCGTTCAGTCACTTCGGCGATGTGTCGGCGCGCCACCAGAGGCTCGGGCTTGTTGATGTAAAGGTCATAGGTCTCGTAGCGCTTTTGCCGGCCAATGATCAGCACGTCGCGAAAGCCCTCGGTGGTGATCAGCCCCGCCGCCGCGCCCTTGCGCTCCAGCACCGCGTTGGTGGCGACGGTCGTCGCGTGCAGCACCCCGTCCACGGCGCCGGCCTCGATCCCGGCCTTGTCCAGCAGCACCTCAAGCCCAGCCATCACCGCCTCGCCGGGATTCCGCGGCGTGCTCGGCACTTTCAGGAAATGCGTGCCGCCGCCATCCGCGTCGTCATGCAGGACAAAATCAGTGAAGGTGCCGCCAATATCGAAAGCAACACGGATCATGGCCGGCTCCTCTTGTCAGGTCCGAACAGGGTAGTCATGCCGGGCGGCCTGACAAGAGGCTCGACGCGGCGGCGCGGTTCCTGATGAAATGTCGAAACTCATCGCAGACGTTTGGAGCAACCGTCATGACCGTTACCGCCGATCTTCGCGCGCTGATCGCGTCCGGGACTTTTCTGCATCTGCCCTCGGTTTATGATCCGATCACCGCCCGCCTGGTTCAGCAGGCCGGGTTCGAGGCGACTTACGTGGGTGGTTACGTATCCGGCGGCTCCAAGGCGACGACCGAGCCGCTCCTGACCATGACCGAGCAAGTGGCGATCGCGGGCGAGGCGGCGGCGGCGGTGAGCATCCCCGTGCTGGCGGATGCCGGGGCCGGATTCGGCGAGCCGCTGCACACCATGCGCACGGTGCGGGAGTTCGCCCGCGCCGGGATCGCCGGCATTCACATCGAGGATCAGCTCTACCCAAAGCGCGCGCATTATCACAAATACCAGGTCCACGCGGTCAGCCCCGAGGAGTTCGCCACCAAGATCCGCTATGCCTGCCGGGCACGGGATGAGGTGGACGGCGATTTTCTCATTATCGCCCGCTCCGATACCTGCCGGGAGCTGGGGCTCGACGACGCGGCGGGCCGGATCAACAGGGGCGCGGAGGCCGGCGCCGATATGGGCCTGCTGTTCCCGAGAAGCCGGGAGGAAGCCGAAAGGGCGCCCGAGGTTTGCGACGTCCCGCTGGTCTATGTGCAAAGCCGGGGCAATCGCGACGGACGCCCGCTATTCTCGCGCCAGGAATTGAAGGACATGGGCTATGTCATGTGCATCGACGCCCAGGTGGTACTCGCCACCGCCTTCGCGGCCCAGCGCGACATGCTTCGCGAGTTGCGGGAAACCGGCGATTTCACCGGCCTCTCGCCAGATGACTTCGTGCGCGCGCGCCAGGAGATCGAGGACATCATCGGGCTCGACGGCTATTACCAGATCGAGGCCGAGACGGTTGAGAATGGGTAACCGGACCTAGGCCTCACGCGCCATGTGGCCGGTGTTCGCGACTAGCGCAGGTGTTTTAGCAGCGGCATTACCTCGCCCGCGAAACGATCGATCTGTTCCATGCGCTTCTCATACGGGCCGACCAGATCGATGACGATGTGGCGCACCCCAGCGGCGTGAAACTCATTGATCTTCTCCGCCACGTCCTGGGGCGAGCCGAGGGCCGCGTAGCGCTCGGCGGCGCGGCGGAAATCCATGGCGTAACGCTTGGTGAGCGATTCCGTTGCCACGTCCAAGGCGGTCTCATAATCGTCATCGACCCGGGTGAAGACCAGATGGCCGGTGCCGAACCGCTCGATCGTCCGGCCCGCTTCACCGGCGGCGTCCTCGATCTTGACCAGGGCGTCGCGATACATCTCCGGCGTGATGACATAGGAGACATAACCGTCGGCGAGCCGGCCCATGCGCTTGAACGCCGCGTCGCGTCGTCCGCCACACCAGATCGGCGGCCCGCCCGCCTGGCGCGGCGGCGGGGTCATCAGGACATCGTTGAAGGCATAATGCTTGCCCTCGAAGCTCGCCGGCTCACCGGACCAGAGCGACCGCATCACCTGGATGCCCTCGCTTAGCCGCGCGCCGCGCTCGTTGATCGGCACGCCCGCGACCTCGTATTCCTTGGGAAACTCGCCGCCGATACCGACCCCGAAGATGAACCGTCCCTCGGACAGATGATCCAGGGTCGCCGCCTGCTTGGCCACCGGTCCCGGATGGCGCAACGGCAGCAGATACACACCCGTCGCCAGCAACAGCCTCGGGCTCGCCACCGCCGCCTGGGCCAGGAGTTGAAACGGATCGAAAAACGGCAGCGGCATGGAAAGGTGGTCACCGACCCAGAGCGAGTCGAAGCCGGCCTTGTCGATGGCTTGCACAAACGTCACCAATTGCTCGACCGTCGGATGCCAGGGGCCGGTCTGGTTGTCAGGCTGGCGGTGAATGGTCTGCATGCCGATCTTGAGGCCGGCATCGAGAGGAAGGGTCATGGGGTTATCTCCCGGGGTGGTTTGCGATCAGAGGCCCCGCCGTGCGCCAGGGCGACGAAGAGGAGCGCGTTAAAGTTTCACCGTCGTCCGGGCGCAAGGCAGGACCCCGTGATGGTGGACCCGGCGGACGATCGGTCACGCGGAACATTCGGAGCCAGAGGCCCTGCCGTGCGCCAGGGCGACGGAAACAAGGGCGCGATAGATACACACCGTCGTCCTGGCGTAAGGCAGGACCCCGCGATGGTGGATCCGGTGGATGATCGGTCACGCGGAACATTCGGAGCCAGAGGCCCTGCCGTGCGCCAGGGCGACGGAAACAAGGGCGCGATAGATACACACCGTCGTCCTGGCGTAAGGCAGGACCTCGCGATGGCGGATCCAGGGGACGATCGGTCACGCGGAAAACCCGGAGCCAGAGGCCCTGCCGTTCGCCAGGGCGACGGAAGCATGGGAATAGGCGGCCCCGCCGTTCGCCAGGGCGACGGAAGTGACGCGCAATAGCCGGACCACGAGCATCGACCTCATTCGCTCTCGCGAGCAACGACGATGCCGTCTCGCGCCATCGCGGCGATCTCGTCCTGGCCATAGCCCAACTCTTCCAGAACCTCCTGGCTATGTTGTCCCAGGATCGGCGCCGGGCGTGGGGCGACGGCGGGAGATTTCTCGAATCGCGCCGCCGGTCGGGCCTGCCTGATCATGCCAACGTCGGGTTGTTCGAACTCGTGTATCACCTGGTTGTTCACCACCTGGGGGTGATCAAAGACCTCGCCGCGCTTGAGCACCGGGGCGTTCGGCACGTCGTTCTTGTCCAGCGCCTCCAGCCAATGAGCGCTGGGCCGGGTCTTGAAGACCTCGGCCATGTCGCCATAGCGCTGGTCCTTGTTCCGGTTCCGCAACGCTTGCGTCACATAGCGCGGGTCGGTAAGCCATTCCGGGCGTTCCAGCGCCGCGCAGACACCGCGCCATTCGGAATCCGAGACCGCGCCGGCGGTGATGTGGCCGTCCTCGGTCTCGAAGATCCGGTCATGGCTCGGCGGCGGAACCTTGCCTCCGTCGGCGAGCACGGTGAAGGGGCCCATCGCCTCGGCCCACATCATCGAGAGCATCGCGTCCAGCATGGCGAGCCGCACATGCTGACCCTCGCCGGTGCGCTCCCGGTGGAACAGCGCGGCGGTCACCGCCTGGGCGGCGTAGACGGCGGTGGTCTTATCGGCGATCACCGTGCGGATCATCTTCGGCTGAATGCCTTCACCCTGCATGTCGGCGAAGCCGGAAACCGCCTGGACCAGCGGATCGTAGACCCGCTTGCCGGCATAGGGGCCGGTCTCGCCGAAGCCGCTGATCGAGCAATAGATGATGCCGGGATTGCGGGCCCGCACCGCCGGCTCGCCAAAGCCGAGGCGCTCCATGGCGCCGGGCCGGAGATTCTGGACCAGGACGTCGGCGCGCTCCATCAACCGCCAAAGCACATCGGCGGCTTCGGGCCGTTTCAGATCGATCGAGAGCGAGCGCTTGCCCCGGTTGCAGGCAATGAACATCGGTGGCAGGCCCGATTCAGAGGACTGGCGGATCAGATCGCCAGCCGGCGGCTCGACCTTGATCACATCGGCGCCCTGGTCGGCCAGTTGCGCCGCGCAGGACGGCCCGGCCACGACATTGGTGATATCAACGACGCGTATACCCGCTAGCGGCCCGCTCATGTCGGCCAATTCACGCGTGAGGCCTCGATCCAAGTCGGGCGCTCGGACAATCGATCGACATAGGCCTGGAACACGTCCGGCAAGGGCTGGTGGTATTTGATCGCCCAATCCAGCGTCGTCATCATCAGAATATCAATGCCGCTGAACGTGTCGCCCAGGATATAGGGACGTCCGTCATCCACCAGTTTGGCGGCGGCGTTGATCATGCGGGCGAAATATTCTTCCGACGCCTTATTCGCGATCGGCGAGTCGCCATAGATCTGGGGCAGGGACCAGTGTCGGCGCAGGACATAGAGGCTGGTGGCGTCCAACTCCATCGAGATGAAAGACATCCACTCCAGATATTTGGCCCGGGCCGCCCGGTCCTCCGGGACCAGTTCCGTGCCCTGGCCGCGATAATTCTCGCCGAGATGCATGACGATCGCCGGGCTTTCGGCGATGACCACGGGGCCGTCCCTCAAAACCGGGATCTTGCCCCGAGGATTGATCGCCACGAATTCAGGCGTCTCGGTATCCGGCGTACGGGTCCGCACCACCTCTGTCCGATAGTCCAGGCCAAGCTCGATCAGCGCCCAATGCGCGCGGATCGTGCGCGAGGTGCCGATGCCCCAGACAATGCGTTCATCACTCATGCGCGCCCCAAGCAACCTTTTGATCCCAAAGACCACGAGCATGCCAGTCAACGCGCCGAGGGTTCAATGCGCGCGCCCGCGAGATCCGGCATGTGTTCACCACCCCGCCTCGCGTGCTAACAAGGCCGCCGTTTGGACCACAGCCAAGAAGTTGATTCCCGTCATGACCGACCCTCGTCCCCAGGCCATCCTCGACGCCCTGCTCGATCGTTGCGCGGAGATCCACACGCCCTGCGGAGAGGGGCATATGACCTGGCGGGCCTGGAACGCGGATCGTGATGACCTGCCGGTCGTGGTGCTGCTGCATGGCGGCTTCGGCGGCTGGAACCACTGGGTACGGAACATCCCGACCCTGGAAACGCGGTACCGTGTCATCGCGGCGGATCTGCCCGGCTGTGGCGATTCCGCCGAGGCGCCCCGGCCCTATACCGGCCCGAGCCTGGCGGCGATTCTGTCCGAGGGGCTGGATATCGCGGTTCCCGGCGAGGAAGCGTTCGACCTGGTCTCGTTCTCGTTTGGCGGGATTGTCTCGGGACTGCTGGCGCATGCCCAGGGGCGGCGGATTCGAAGCCTCACACTGGTCGGCTCTCCGGTTCTCGGGCTGACCAGCACCGGGCCGGCCAATGATCTGGTCGAGGTGCCGCGCGGCCTGCCGCCGGAGGAATCGGCGCCGCTCTACCGCCGCAACCTCCAGAACCTGATGGTGCATGACCCCGAGGCGGTGGACGAGCTGGCGATGACCCTGCACATGGCGAACATGGCCAAGGCGCGGCTGCGCTCTCGCGGGATCGCCAGGACATCAGTGCTCGCCGATAGCCTTGTCGATCTGCCCTGCCGGCTGAACTGTATCTTCGGCGCGGACGACGTGACCCTGCATCCCGATCTCGCGGGCGTTCGCGCCTATGTCGAGGAGATCCATCCCGGCGTTGATTTCCGAGTGATCCCGGATGCCGGTCACTGGGTGCAATACGAGGCCGCCGACGCCTTCAACACGGTCTTGCCGGACGTACTGAGCCCTCCAGCTTAACGAAAACCGGCCGCTTGCGAGGAAGCGGCCGGTTCCGGTGTCGGTGTGTCAAATAGGCGGTCAGGCCAAGGTGCCTCGGATCGGATAATCGTTCTTCTTGATGTGGGTGATGCCGCGGATGATCAGTTCCGGCTCGGGCCGCACGAAGGGGGCATTGGAGATGTCGAGGATATGCGCCTGGCCCTTCTCGTTGACCACGAAGAGGCCGGGCTCGGGGAAGGGGCGGTCGGTTTCGGTCGGCCGGGGATCGGAGATATACAGGCCCATCGCCCGCATCTGGTCCACCGAAAGGCTATGGGACACCGGAAGCTTGAGCCCGACTTCATCGGCGAAGCTCTTGGCTTTCTCGGCGTTGTCGCCCGAGACGAACACGATGTCCGTGTCCAACTCATCGAACTTGTCCTTCAAAGCCTCGACCTTGGCGGTGTAGCTCTTGCAGATCGGGCAGTGCAGGCCGCGATAGACGACCACCATCTGC
>JADHLJ010000171.1 GCA_016780745.1 Alphaproteobacteria bacterium
TAACCGACATTGACGCACCACAGCCCGGCCATGCCGTCGAGGATGGCGTTGCCGTCCGAGTCCCAGAGCGTCGACCCCTTGGCCCGCACGATCACCTTCGAGCCTTCCTTGGCCAGCGCCTTTGTATCGGTAAAGGGGTGCCAGTGATGGGCGGCGTCCATCGCCCGCCAGCTCTCGGTATCCTGTGTCGCAACGGACATCGTCTCGATCCTTCCAGCGCGGTCTCGGCCCGCGTTCAGACGTTCAACAACAGAAACTCTCGCTCCCATGGGCTGATCACCCTGAGATACTCCTCGTTCTCGGCTTCCTTGATCGCGGTCAGTACCGAGACGAAACGCTGGCCCAGAATATCCTTCAACGGTTTCGCCCGTCCGAGCCGTTGCAGACCATCTTCCAAGTGCCGTGGCAAACCGACCGGCAATTTATAAGCGGAGCCGTCGACCGGCTTGGAGGGTTCAATCTCCTCGATCATACCGAGATAGCCGCAAGCCAGCGAGGCCGCGATCGCGAGATAGGGATTGGCGTCGGCGCCGGCGACCCGGTTCTCGACACGCCGGCCCGCCGCCCCGGACACCGGCACCCGCAGCCCGGTCGTACGATTGTCATAGCCCCAATGGACGTTGATCGGCGCGTCGGAATTCGGCACCAGGCGACGGTAGGAGTTCACATAGGGTGCCAAAAGCGGCATCGCCGACGGCAGGTACTTGCGCAATCCACCAATGAAATGGCGAAACGCGCCGGAATCACGGCCATCATCCTCGGCGAAGATGTTCCGCCCCGTCTTCACATCGTGGACGCTCTGGTGAACATGCAGGGAACTGCCGGGCTCGTACTGCATCGGCTTGGCCATGAATGTCGCGTAGACTTTGTGCTCGAGCGCGGTCTGCCGCACCGTCCGCTTGAACAGAAAGGCTTGGTCCGCGAGTTCCATGGCGTCGCCATGGTTGAAGTTGATCTCCATCTGGGCGGCGCCGGCCTCGTGGCTGAGGGTGTCGATGTCGATGCCCTGGGCCTCGCAATGATCGTAGATGTCCTCGAACAGGGGATCGAACTCGTTCACCGCGTCGATGCCATAGGCCTGGCGCGCGGTTTCCGGCCGTCCGGAGCGTCCGATCGGCGCTTCCAGCGGATAGTCCGGGTCCTCGTTCACCTTGACCAGAAAGAACTCCAGTTCCGGCGCCACGACCGGTCGCCAACCTCGCGCCGCGTAGAGATCGAGGACCCGGCGCAGAACGTGACGCGGGGCGATATCCACCGGGCTGCCGTCGAAGTAATAGGGATCGTGAATGATCTGCGCGGCCGGCTCGTCGTACCAGGGGATGGCGCGCACCGTCTCGACAACGGGCGAGAGATAAACATCACTCACCCGCCGGTCGGTCTCTCGTTCGCTCGCGTAGGTGCCGGTAACGGTCTGAACGAAGATGCTTTCAGGCAGGCGCAGACCGCGTTCCTCGATCGACGTCAGAAATTTGCGCGCCGGCAGGATCTTGCCGCGCGGAATCCCGGCGATATCCGGAACCATGCACTCGACTTCGGTGATGCGGTGCTCGGTGAACCAGTCGGCGAGAACGATGCCCATGCTGACCGCCAAATAAAGAAGTGGGGCCGAGCGTTCCGGCCACCTGTCACATCACACCGTTCTAAGGTATAGGACAAGCTCCGACAATGACCGTTGCGACGCATCCATCCATGCCCGTCTCCGCCTTTCTCGACGCCCATCCGGGCATTGACCGGTTCGAGTTGCTGCTCCCGGACCTCTCGGGCATCGCGCGGGGCAAGCGGTTGCGGCGCGCCGGACTGCGGTCCGCCGCCGCCCAGGGCCTGCCCCTGCCATCGTCGATCTTCGCGTCACGGGCTAGCGGCGAGTCGGTCGGCAAGTCGGGCCTGGTTTGGGAGGTCGGCGACAAGGATCTGCGTTGTCATCTGATACCCGAGAGTCTCGTCCGGATGCCCTGGGCGCCGCGTCCAAGTGCCCAAGCGTTGTTGCGGATGCTTGACGAGGACGGGACGCCCTTCTTCGCCGACCCACGAACGGTTTTGGAGGCGGTTCTCGCGCGCTACGCGGCTCGCGACTGGACGCCGGTGGTCGCGCTGGAGCTAGAGTTCTTCCTGATCGCCAAGCCCGGTGGGAAGCACCGCGCGCCCAAGCCCGCGGATGCGCCACTTACCGGACAACCGCAGACCAAGACCCAGGTCTACGGCTTCGAGGAACTGGCCGAATTCGATGTGGTCCTCGGCGCGATCGAGGATGCCTGCCGAACCCAGGGCGTACCGGCGGGAGCCGCCTCGGCGGAGTACGCCCCCAGCCAGTTCGAGATCAATCTCAATCATGTCGACGACGCGGTTCTTGCCGCCGACCATGCGTTCCTGCTGAAACGGATTATCAAGGGCGTTGCCACGGCCCACGGCATGGCCGCGACCTTCATGGCCAAGCCCTTCGCCGAGGAGTCCGGCAGTGGGATGCACATGCATTTCAGCATTCTCGACGGCCAGGGCCGTAACATCATGGCCGAAGCCGAGGGTGAGGACCCACTGTCCAATCCCCTGCTCCGTCACGCGGTCGGCGGACTGGCGGCGGGGTTGCGCGATCACGCGGCGATCCTGGCACCCACCGCCAATGCCTATCGCCGCTTCGGCACCGGCAGCTATGCGCCGGTCACCACCAGTTGGGGTTTTAACAACCGCACCGTCGCGTTTCGTATCCCAGACGGCGACGCGCGGGCACGGCGGATCGAACATCGGGTGCCCGGCGCCGATACAAACCCGCATCTCGTCGCCGCCTCGGTTCTGGCCGCGGCCCTGGACGGGATCGAGCGCCGGCTCGACCCGCCGCCGGCTTCCGAAGGCAACGCCTATGAGACGCCCGGCAGGGACATTCCCGAAACCTGGGGCGAGGCCCTGCGTGCCTTCGAGACCTCCTCGCTCATCGAGGCCGCGTTCGGCGCCCGGTTTCAAGCGCTGTTCCACGCGGTCAAGGACGAGGAACGCCGTGTCTTCGACGCCGAGATCACACCCCGGGAATGGGAATGGTATCTGACGACGATCTAAAAGGTGGCCCGATGGGCGGCACGGGGGGGAGCCCAAACGACGATAGGGACGGTCACCCCGCGACCTACTATCACGCCACCCGCGACGCCTTTGCGCCCCTACCCACACTGGACGGCGAGATCGAGGCCGATATCTGTGTCATCGGCGGTGGCCTGACAGGCGTCTCGGCCGCGCTCAACCTCTCCGAGCGCGGCTATTCCGTCGTGCTGCTGGAGGCCGAGCGCATCGGACACGGCGCCTCGGGCCGCAATGGCGGCCAGCTGGTCAACGGCTATAGCTGCGACATGCATCGCATCCGCGCCGAAGTCGGTCTGGAAGCATCCAAGGCGTTCTGGGCCATGGGCCTGGAAGCCCTGGCGGAGGTGGATGCGCGGATCGACCGGCACTCAATCGCCTGCGATCGCCGCGCCGGCTATCTTTTCGCCGCCCTCAACACCCGTCAGATGCACGGGCTGGAGGAGATGCAAGAGGAATGGTCGACGCTCTACGGCTATGACCGGATGACGCTGGTCCCGCGGAACGCGGTCGGCGAATGGGTCGGCACCGATCTCTATCACGGCGGGCTGTCCGATCCCGGCGGCGGCCAGATCCATCCGTTGAACTATCTGCAAGGCCTCGCCCGCGCCGCCTTGGCCAGCGGCGCGCGGTTCCTTGAACAAAGCCCTGTCAGTCGATTGGAACGGGGACCTCGGCCGGTAGCGCATACCAAAACCGGATCGGTTCGAGCGCGCTTCGTGGTTCTGGCCGGCAATGCCTATCTCGGCGGTCTGGTGCCGGAAACCCGCTCTCGCCTCGCGCGGGTCTCCAGCTTCGTCGGCGTCACCGAGCCGCTCGCCCCCGATCTCGCGGCACGGCTGATGCCGGCCAATGCCGCGGTCGCGGATTGCAACGCCGCGCTCGACTACTACCGACTGACCGAGGACAACCGTCTGCTGTTCGGCGCCGGGGCGGGATACGCGGGGCGCGAGCCGCTGGCCCTCCGGCGCTATCTGGGAGAACGCATCCGTAGGGTGTTTCCCGACCTCGCCGGGATCCCCCTGCCCCATGCCTGGAGCGGCCATATCGGAATCACCGTCAGTCGGATCCCGGATTTCGGACGGATCGATCCGACGATCTATCATGCCCAGGGGTTTTCCGGGCACGGGGTCGCGCTGACCGGGCTCGCCGGCAAGCTCATCGCCGAGGCGATCGACGGAGATGCCGGACGTTTCGACATGTTCGCCGATATCAAACATCGGAACTTCCCCGGCGGCCCCCTGCGCATCCCGGCGCTGGTTCTGGCCATGGCCTATTACAAGCTCAAGGATCGGTTGGGTTAGGGCCCGCCGACGCGGTTCATTCACACGCGCGCCATTGCGCTCGCGTCACTCAAGCGCTATATACCGTGAAACATTACGCTTTCTGGTCCGGACCCTCGCCATGCTTGATCCCTTTGGCCGCAGTATCGACTATCTCCGCGTATCGGTGACCGACCGATGTGACTTCCGCTGTGTCTATTGCATGTCGGAGAACATGACCTTTTTGCCCAAGAGCGACGTGCTGAGCTTGGAGGAATTGGAGCGGCTGTGCGGCGCCTTTATCGGGCTTGGCGTGAAGAAGCTGCGCCTCACCGGTGGCGAACCTCTGGTCCGCAAGAACATCATGAGCCTGTTCCGCGGCCTCTCGACGCATCTGCAATCCGGCGCGCTGGAGGAGTTGACCCTTACCACCAATGGCAGCCAGCTAGGCCGCTTCGCCCAGGAGCTCGCTGATTGCGGGGTCAAGCGGGTGAATGTTTCGATCGACACCCTGGACGAGCAAAAGTTCAAGGACATCACGCGCTGGGGTCGGTTGGAGCAGGTGATGGACGGCCTGGCCGCCGCCGACGCCGCGGGCCTCAAGGTCAAGATCAACGCGGTGGCACTGCGCGGCGTCAACGATGAGGAACTGGCCGACATGCTGCAATGGTGCGGCGATCGGGGCTATGACATGACCATCATCGAGGTCATGCCGATGGGCGAGATCGGCGGCGACGCGCGGCTTGACCAGTATCTGCCGCTCTCGATGGTGCGCTCCAAGCTTTCGGAGCGGTTCACCCTAAGCGATATCGATTACAAGACCGGCGGGCCGGCCCGCTATGTCGAGGTTGGCGAGACCGGCGGGCGGCTCGGCTTCATCACGCCGCTGACCCATAATTTCTGCGAGAGCTGTAATCGGGTACGCCTGACCTGCACGGGCACGCTTTACATGTGCCTCGGCCAGGAGGACGCCGCCGACCTGCGCGAGCCGCTACGCCGTTCGGAAGGCGACGAAGCGCTTGTCGAAGCGATCCACGAAGCCATCGCCCGCAAACCCAAGGGCCATGACTTCATCATCGACCGCCGCCACAAGGGCCCGGCGGTCGGCCGCCATATGAGCGTGACCGGGGGCTAGGTCTTTAGGTCAGAGCTCCACGACACGCTTGCCGCCGCCCCTCAGGCGTAGGCGGTCAAACAATCCTCGCCAAGCGGTGTCAACGGCGCGAAGTCGCGAGCGGCGTAATATTCCGGTCGGGTAAAGGTCTCGCCCCGGTTATCCGCGGCCGTGACGTTCACATAGAGCAACAGGCGGCGCAGCGGCGAGATGTTCACGCTGGAGCCATGCACCACCGCCATGTTCATCAGCAGCACCGACCCCGCCGGCCCCTCGATCGCTTCAAGACCGTTCTCGTCGACCAGACGCTTCATGGTTTGCGGCGTGATGTCATAGCGGTACTTCGCGGCCCGGTCATGGTCCGGCACGGCGTCGTCAATCACCGCCTCGGAAACCAACCCGTCGCGGTGCGAGCCCGGAATCGCCAGGACCGGCGCGTTCACCGAGCGGACATCATCCAGGAAGATGCCAATCATGATCCCACGCGGCTCGGGTATCCCGTCGATCCGGTGATAGGTGCCCCAGTCCTGATGCCATTCGACGATGGAGCCGTTCTGTTGCTTGATGTTGATCCGGGACTGGTGAACGTAGACCTTGCTCTCCAGCAGTTGCTCCACCGGCTCCAGCATCTTGGGGTGTCGCGTCAGGGCGCCCAGACGCTCGTCAAAAAGATGCATGCCCCAGCAGACATGCGGCGAGCCGTCATCCTCGCGCGCGACCTCGGGGCCCGGGCGCTCCAGGACATCAAAGGCGGCGGTTTCGAGAACCGCGCGTTCCTCGGGGCCGAACAGGCTCGGCAACAGGATCCAGCCCTTCTCGCGATACTCGCTGACTTGTTCGTCGGAAAGTCGCATCACCCAACTCCCTTTAGCGGTTCAAACCGTTCAGCATCGATTCCGCGCCGATATTCAGCAGCAACATGTCGAAGCCCATGAGCAGGACCTTATAGCCGCGCTCAATCTTCTCATTGCCTTCCTCGGCGGACAGACAAAGCGCGCCCATGTTGCGCCCGGCGCCGCTGATCGCCTTTTCCGCTCGCGCGATCGCCGCCTGAACGTCGGGATGATCACGGTCGCCGACATGGCCCATGCTGGCG
Source organism: Alphaproteobacteria bacterium (assembly GCA_016780745.1). Classification (GTDB taxonomy): domain Bacteria; phylum Pseudomonadota; class Alphaproteobacteria; order Thalassobaculales; family Thalassobaculaceae; genus JADHLJ01. Next base: position 6,536 of record JADHLJ010000171.1, read on the forward strand.
GCGAGATCCATCGGCGCGATCAGGAACACATCGATGCCCGCGACCTCCAGGATCTCATCGATATTGTCCACCGCCTCGATATGCTCGATCAGCGCGATGATCACCACGTCGCCCGAGGCCTTGTAATACTCCATCGGATCGCCGTTACCCCAGCGCATCGGCGCGAAAAACGGGCCCCAGCCACGCTCGCCATGGGGGGGATAGCGCACCGCCTTGACCGCGTCCTCGGCCAGGGATTTGTTGGTGATCATCGGAAAGATGATGCCCATGGCGCCGGCATCCAGCACCGGCTTGGTGTAGCTGATCTTCGGCTCCATCACCCGCACCACCGGCGCGCAATCGGTGCCGCTGCTGGCGGTGATCATCGCATGCGCCGAGGCGATATCGATCGGGCCATGCTCCATATCGATGAACATCCAGTCAAAGCCCATATTGGCCAGGGCCTGGGCCATGGTGACGCTCGGCATGCAGGTCAGGATACCGGCGCTGGCCTTGCCCTCGTTCAATCGCTCGCGTAATGGATTGCGCATGATGGAAACTCCAAATCGATCCGTTGGTTGCCGGGAGTTTACGACCCGCGCGCGGTCTCAACAATCGCCAAGCGCGGCACGGGTGAATGACCACCATGCGGATGGAAGGGTCCGGTGACGGGCGAGACGCCAAACGCCGCCGTGGTTCAGCCCTGCGAGAATCTCGACGCCACCATCGACTTCTTCCAGGAGCGGCTCGGCTTTCGCCTGGAAATGATTTTCCCCGCCGATGACCCGAGCGTCGCGATCGTGAGTGGCCACGGCCTGCGCCTGCGGCTTGAACGAGGCTCGACCGCCGCGCCAGCGACCTTGCGCCTGGCTCGGGCCGCCATCGCGCGGCGGGACATCAATGAGACCGAGCTTCTGGCGCCGAACGGCACCCGGGTCCTGCTGGTCGACCAGGATATCCCCGTCTTCGACGCGCCGGTGACACCGCATCTCATTGTCGAGCGCGAAACCACTAACGGAGATGCCTGGATCGTCGGACGGGCGGGCGTGCGGTATCGGGATCTGGTCCCCGGTCGCTGGAACGGCCATATCGTGGCATCGCATATCCGCATTCCCGTGGGCGGCCCGGTGCCGGACTATGTGCACTATCACGATGTCCGTTTTCAGATGATCTACTGTCACCGGGGTTGGGTGCGGGTGGTCTATGAGGACCAAGGCGAGCCGTTCGTGATGCATCCCGGTGATTGCGTGCTTCAGCCCCCCGGCATTCGGCACCGGGTGCTGGAGGCATCGGACGGCCTCGAGGTTGTCGAGATCGGCTGCCCGGCCCTGCATGCCACCCATGTCGATCACGCGATGACGCTACCCTCGCCGACGATCACGGCGGACCGGCGTTACGGCGGCCAGCGCTTCACCCGGCATCGCGCCGCCGAGACTCCATGGTCTTCCGGCACGGGCGCGGGGTTTGAGTCCCAGGATCTAGGGATTGCCCAAGCGACCGACGATCTTGCCCAGGTCTTGGTTCACCGTGCCGAGCGCCCGGGAGTATCGGATGCCCTTGCGCCTTCCAGCGGCTTTCGCTTCTTGTTCGTGCTGGCCGGCGCACTAGAAATGGCGCCTGGTGTTCAGGACGATGCCGAAGGCCTGACGCTCGGGGTTGATGACGCAATCACGCTCGCCCCCGGCCCCGGCGCGCGGATCACCGCCAAAGCGCCGGATACACGGGTATTGGATATCGCGGTTGCGGAGCGCGCCTTCAGTCCTTGAAACCACCGAGCGCGGCATTGGCCCGCGACAGAAATTCCCGGCGATAGAGGATCGCGACGACCCATAGGCCAGCCACCACCAAGGCCACGGGATGAGCGAACCAGGCACAGGCGGCGAAGCCGAAATAGTAGGCATGGGTGCCTGCCTGATAATGCTTGGCGGCAAGGTTACACAATTCAGCCGCGACGGCGGCTTGCGCCTCGGCCTTCTCCCGATCCTCGATATCCGCCGGTTGCGGGATCGCACCGAGCACGACCGCCGCATTACTATGCAAACGCATCGACCAGGCCAATCGGAAAAACGCGTTCACGAAAACGAACGCAATGAAGGCGAGCTTGAGGCCGAACCGGTTACGCGTCGTCTCGGTCAGAAACTCATAGCCGTTCAAGATCTCGATCACCCGATCGGCCGATCCGATCACCGCGGCGATACCAGCGGTTACGAAAATCGCCGTTGAAGCCAGAAAGGCGGAATTGCCGGTGAGCGTCCGGATTATCTGCAAATCACCGATGCGGTTGTCGCGGGTGACGGCGGTACGCATCCAGCGGCCCCGCCATTTGTTCATATGCGCCGAGGTATTCGATCCGGTCCTGGAGGCGCGCGCGCTCAGCACCTCGTAGCCGACCCAGCCGACGACGAAAATCAACAGCGCGGCGAAATCGCCGACGGAAAATCCCTCGAACATGAACATGCGGGAAACTCACTCCCCAGCGCGGGATTGTCCAGCGCCGGTTTGTTCAGCGCCGATACCCGAAACGATGCCGGAGAGGCTAGCGGTGATCAGTCCCAGCTGAATCCAGGCGTGCGGAGATAGAAGTGTAACCCCTCGTCCTGAACAACGAAGCTTCGCATCCGGCGGTTGCCGCGATTGTGGTGGGAATGCAGCTCGGCTCCCGGCGTGATCTGCGCCGCGCCGGTCACCCAAGGCACTTCCTGATCCTCGATCATCGAATGGATGCCCTCGCCCTCGATCGCCAGCGTGATCGCCGCGCCGTTATGACGGTGCGGGCGCTGATCACCGCCGGATTCCAGCGTGTTGATCGCGGTATTGATCATCGGAATGGTGTTGCGGCTGGGCGCGGTCGCGGGGGTGGAGAACTGGATCGACACCCCCGATGTCTCGGCGGTTTTAGGCCGTTCATAGACCCGGGTCAGGTGTTGCTCAATCGAGCCGTGCGGCCAATGCGCGGTCTCGGTGCGGGATTGACCCGGCGCCGGCGCGCGCATGTTCTCGAAGGCCAAAAGCGGCTCGTTGGTGACGCAGAACAGGATCGCTGCGCTGTCGGCGGCATGCACACTCTCGTTGCCGCCCGGAAAGCAGAACACGTCGCCCTCGCCCCAGGCCACCCGATCCTCGCCATTGGTGCTCGCCCCGGCGCCGGCGAGCACGTAATAGACCTCGCCCGAGGCAACGAATTCATGACGGACTTCCTCGCCGGCGCGGACCTTTACGTAACGCGCCAGTATCGCCGGAATGGTTGCCGGATAGGGGGTTTCAAGAACATCGGAGATATCAAGCGGGGTCAGCCCGCTCGGCCCGCCCGGAT
>JADHLJ010000172.1 GCA_016780745.1 Alphaproteobacteria bacterium
GCCTCGGCCGAGGTAAACTCGAGCCCGGACTTGGCGAGCTTATCGGTGACCAGCTTTTTCAGATCCTCGGCGGCGCGCTTTTGCATCCGCGCCGGGATTTCCTCGCTGAAGAGCTCGAGAAGCAACTCAGCCATTGGCTCGCTCCCCTTCACGGGTTTTCCAGGCCGCGCCGGCCTCGACCCAAGCCTCGCAACAACCGCGCGCCAGGGTCCGCACCCGGCCGATATAGGCCTGGCGTTCGGTCACGCTGATCACGCCGCGCGCATCCAGCAAATTGAACAGATGGCTGGCCTTCATGCACTGGTCGTAGGCCGGCAATGGCAACGGATTGTCGCGGTTGAGCAGGCTGGCGCATTCCGCCTCGGCGTCCACGAAATGACGCAACAGGGCTTCTGTATTGGCGGCCTCGAAGTTATGCGCCGAGTATTCCTGCTCGGCCTGATGGAAGATGTCGCGATAGCGTTTGCCGCCGCGATCCGCCGGCATACCGTTCCAGTCGAGATCGAAGATCGAGTCGACCCCCTGGATGTACATGGCCAACCGCTCCAGCCCGTAGGTCAACTCCAGGGGCACCGGATCGCACTCGATACCGCCGACCTGTTGGAAATAGGTGTATTGCGAGACTTCCATGCCGTCGCACCAAACCTCCCAGCCAAGCCCCCAGGCGCCAAGGGTCGGGCTTTCCCAATCATCCTCAACGAAGCGGATGTCATGGGCCATCGGGTCAAGACCGATCGCCTTGAGCGAGCCGAGATAAAGCTCCTGGCTATCCACCGGGGATGGCTTCATCAGCACCTGGAACTGGTAATAGTGCTGAAGCCGGTTCGGGTTCTCGCCGTAGCGGCCATCGGTTGGCCGGCGCGAAGGCTGCACATAGGCGGCATTCCAGACATCGTCCGGGCCGAGCGATCGCAACGTCGTCGCCGGATGAAAGGTACCGGCGCCAACCTCCATGTCATAGGGCTGAAGGACGACACAGCCTTGATCCGCCCAATAACGCTGGAGCGTCAAGATCAGGGACTGAAAATCGGTTCGGGGCGCGCCGTTCTCGGCCATCGGAATTCGCCTTTTCCGGGGTTTATGCTGCGGGTGCGAGAAAATAGGGGAGCCGCCCTGGGGAATCAAGGCGTGAAAGGGTCGCGGAGCGGTCTTTACCACTCACGACGGGACTCTTCGAGAAGGCACCGCGATGCGATACGCCGCTGGACGGGACAATTCGCCACTGGACTCGATCCCGCCACGCCCTATCTTGGGAGCATGAGCGGAAACGAAAACAACACTCTTGGCGGACGCGTCCGCCGATACGCGAAGGTAACCGGAGCCGTCGGCGGTCTCGCGGCGCGGGTTGCCGGACAGCGCTATCTCGGCTTGGATCTCGGCAAGCAGGACATGCCGGCGGACCTGAAAGCGGCACTCGGAGGTTTAAAGGGCCCGCTGATGAAGGTCGCGCAGATTCTGGCGACCATTCCCGATGCCCTGCCGCAGGAATATCTCGACGAGCTCCGGCAACTCCAGGCCAACGCGCCGAGCATGGGCAGGCTTTTCGTGCGCCGCCGCATGACGACGGAATTGGGGCGCGACTGGAAGTCCAAATTCGGAAGCTTCGACGAGGAAGCGGTCGCCGCCGCCTCGCTTGGCCAGGTGCACCGCGCCACGGCCCATGACGGAACCGCGCTGGCCGTTAAACTGCAATATCCGGACATGGGCTCGATCGTCGAGGCGGACCTGAAACAGCTGCGCTTCGCGATCTCCATCTATGAACGCTACGACAAGGCGATTCAGGCTTCCGAGATCTACAAGGAGCTCGTCGCCAGGATGCGCGAGGAACTGGATTATCGACGCGAGGCCGCCCAAATGGCGCTGTACCGCCATATGTTGGCGGATGAGGCCGGGGTGCATGTGCCGGACTCCCTCCCGGACCTGTCGACCGACCGATTACTGACCATGACCTGGCTGGACGGCGGGCCGCTGCTGGATTTCATCGCCGAGCATGACGACGTCGAGAGCCGCAACCAGGTCGCGCTCAACATGTTTCGAGCCTGGTATGTGCCGTTCTATTTCTTTGGCGTGATTCACGGCGACCCTCATCTCGGCAACTACACGGTGCGACCCGATGGGTCGGTCAACCTGATGGATTTCGGTTGTATCCGGGTGTTCAAGCCAAGCTTCGTGAAAGGGGTTATCGACCTCTATCACGCGCTGCGCGACGGCGACGAGGAGTTGGCGGTCGAAGCCTATCGGGTCTGGGGCTTCGAGGATCTCGATCGCGAGACCATCGACGTGTTGAACCACTGGGCACGGTTCGTCTACGCGCCGCTCATGGAAGACCGAACCCGCCGCATTCAGGAGACCAATAGCGGCGTCTATGGTCGCGAGGTGGTCGAGAAGGTGCATGGCGAGCTCAGGCGCCTTAGCGGTGTCAGGCCCCCTCGGGAATTCGTGTTGATGGACCGCGCGGCCATCGGCCTCGGCTCGGTTTTCTTGCATTTGAAGGCGGAAGTGAACTGGTACCGGCTGTTCCACGAATTGATCGAGGGTTTCGACGCCGAGACCCTCGGCGCGCGACAAGCCGCGGCGCTGGAACTTGCCGGCGTGCCAAAAGCCGAGTGAGGACTATTGAGCCGCTAGCAGCTGAGCGGCGGTTTCCAAATCGTCCGGTCGATTGGCGTTGAAAAATGGGTCGATTTCCGCGACATCGAACGCCGCGACGGCCAGCCGATGTCGCGCGGTCCAGAGATCGACCTTGCGGATATCCTCTTCGATCATCGCGGCGCGAAGATCCTCTCTCAATCGCAGAGGCCAGAGTCCGAACACCGGATGATGACGCCCCTCCGAAGCGGCGCAGGCGAGATCCGCGCCCTCGGATTGCATGGCTTCCAGCAATCTCTCAACCAGATCCGGCGGCTGGAACGGCGCGTCGGTTGCGAAGCTCGCCAGCCATTCACAGTCCGGCGCGTGTTCCGCCGCCCAGTCCAAGCCGGCCAAGACCCCGGCGAGCGGACCGGCGAAACCCTCGACCGAATCTTGCGCCACGGGAAGCTTGAACCCGTCAAACCGCGCGGGATCGCCATTGGCGTTGAGCACCAGGGACGACACCTGCGGGCGAACCCGCTCCAAGATATGGTCGAGAATGGTCCGGGTGCCGAGCATGCGCAGACATTTGTCGCCGCCGCCCATGCGCCGTGATTGCCCGCCCGCCAGAAGGACGCCGGCGACTTTTTCATTAGGCATCGACACTCGCCTTCCGGCTGGACCGCTTTGATTCTTCCGGCACCTGGTCCGGATCGGCATCGAAGTCGAGCCTTTCCAGGCCCGCGAGCGCGATAAAGCGCTTGCCCTTGGCGCGCCCGATCAAGGTCAGCCCGGCTTGCCGCGCCAGATCCACGCCCCAGGCCGTGAAGCCGGAGCGGGAGATCAGAATCGGCACGCCCATCTGAACCGTCTTGATCACCATCTCGCTGGTCAGCCGTCCCGTGGTGTAGAAGATCTTATCGCCGGCGGGGATGCCGTTCATGAACATATAACCGGCGATCTTGTCGATGGCGTTGTGACGCCCCACATCTTCCATATAGATCAGCGGCTTGTCTTCGCGGCAGAGTACGCAACCATGGATCGCGCCGGCTTCGAGATACAGGCTCGGCGTCGCGTTGATCTTCGCGGACAGCGAATAGATCCACGAGGTTCGCAACGCCGCGTCCTCGGGTAGCGCGATATCCTCGAATTTCTCCATCAGGTCACCGAACACCGTGCCCTGGGCACAGCCGGAGGTCCGGGTCTTCTTCTGAAGCTTGTCCTCGTAGTCGGTCTCGCGCTCGGTGCGGACCACGACCACCTCGAGATCCTCGTCGTAATCGATGCCGGTGACCACGTCATCGGCGCGCAGCATGTTCTGGTTCAGCAGGAACCCCACCGCCAACAGATCCGGATAGTCACCAATGGTCATCGCGGTGACGATCTCCTGGCGATTGAGGAAGATCGTCAGGGGACGCTCGGCAACGACTGAGGTCTCGATCGCCCGGCCTTCGTGGTCAATGCCGGAAACCCGCTCCGTCAGGCGGGGATCATCCGGCCGCGGGCCGAGTTCATAATCGGTAAAGGGCGTGCGCATGACATCAATGTGGGCGAGGAACGGGACCGGCGCAACACATGACAATCGCCAGCGATGCCCCGGCTCCCGATTTTCAGGGCATCTCGCAGCCGCGATCCCGCAAGGTCGCGTCGACCCAGGACCGATCCGAGGTGCCGGCCTTGATCTCGGCCATCTGCTCAACCTCGGCGTCCTGCTTGGCCTGGGTGCGGGCCAGCGCGCCCTCGACCTCGTCGAACGGCACCGCCAGGACACCATCCCAGTCGCCGATCACCAGATCCCCCGGCTCGATCACCATGCCGTCCAACGCGATCGGCGTATTGATCTCGCCCGGCCCGTCCTTGTAGGGCCCGCGATGCGAGACCCCGGCGGCGAATGTCGGCAGATTGACATCGACAAACGCCTCGACGTCGCGGATCGCGGCGTTGAGGACAAAGCCGCCAACCCCGCGTTTGGCGGCATGCGCGAGCATCAACTCGCCCATCAGGGAATTCGTGAGATCCCCGCCGCCATCGCAGACGATCACATCACCGGGCACGGCCATGTCGATCGCCTTGTGAAGCATCAGGTTATCGCCGGGCCGCGTGCGCACGGTCAGCGCCGGTCCCGCCATCTGGCCGGACTTGTGAAAAGGGCGCAGTCTCGGCCCACCCGCCGTCATGCGCCACATGCTGTCAGAGACATTGGCCACCGGCAGATCGAGAAACTTCCGCGCGATATCCAGATCAACCGCGCGGGTCCGGTTGAGAATGCGAAAACCGATGGTCATGGAGCTGGTCCTTCCGTCGACGACCTGAAGGGTTAATGCCGTGATGGCGATGACGGTCGTCTGTTCTAATTCCTGGTCGGCTTGTGCTTGGGCGACGGGTCCAACAGCCCCTGCCAAAGCTCACGGGTGCAGGCGGCGAAGGGCTCGCCTTCTTCCTTCGAGGACAACAACCCTTGTTCGATGAGTTCCGCGGGAACGACCCTGGCGAAGAAGTTCGGAAACCGTTCTGGTGTCAGGGCCGCCGGGGAAACACCGTACTCATAGAGTGCCGACTTCCGGTACTCCAACGGCAGGTCGAGTTCCGTGGTGCGATTGAAGTTACAGCTATCGCCGATCGGCGCCATGGAAAACCCGATGATCGGATCGAAGCCACCAGGCTTGGAGAACACGAAGGTGACGACGATCGGTTTGCTTTTTCCAGACATGACGCCGAAATAGATGGACGGTCCACCCGCTTCGGCGGCCCGCGCGGGGCGATCGTGAACGCAAACCACCAGCAAAAGCGCGGCGAGGATCAGACGATGAAGCATGGCGGCCTTTCCAAATTTTCGACAAGTTTCCCGATCGCGCGCGTTTGCGCAAGCCTCGTCTGGGCGGATTAACCGTCCATCGCGGTTTCGCCACGTGGTTGTGACCAATCATCGCGCGACAGCCCGGCCAACCTCTCGTAGACTGTCGCTCTCCTCGCCTTCCTTTTCCCTTCCCGAGCCCTTATGTCCCAATCACATTCCCACAGCGTCGAGACCTCCTATGGTTGGGTGGTCATCATCGCCTCGCTATTGCTGCACAGCATCGGGCTCGGCGCGCCGAACATTCTGTTCGTGACGCTGAAACCGATCGCCGCCGATCTCGGCACGGCGCGCGCGGTCCCGTCCATGGCCTATTCCCTGATGATGGTCGGCGCGGGTGTCGGTGGGATCCTGATGGGCTGGTGGATGGATAAGCGCGGGATTTTGCAGCCCGTGCTGTTCGGCTCGGTGATGATCGCGCTCGGCGCCTATATCGCCAGTTTCGCCGAGGATCGTTGGAGCTTGTTTCTCGCCAACGGCCTGTTCATCGGCTTCATGGGCAAGGCCGCGATGATCGCGCCGCTGGTCGCCAACGCCACCCGATGGTTCGATCGGCGCCGGGGCTTGGCGATTTCCATCATCGCATCCGGTCAAGGCCTGTCCGGCGCGGTCTGGCCACCGATCATCGGTTACATGAACGAGACCGTCGGCTGGCGCGAGACCTATTGGTATTTCTCGATCTTCGCGCTCTGCACAATGTTGCCGCTCGCCTGGTTGATCCGGCCCAAGCCGCCGGTACCGCCGGCGGGCGCGCCGAAGGAAAATCAGGGCGAGGACGGCTTGGTCCTGGGGCTTCCAGCCCGCACGGTGCAAGGCATTCTCTGGCTGGCGGTGATCGGCTGCTGCACGGCCATGGCGATGCCGGTCGTTCACCTGGTCAGCCACGCGACCGACCTTGGTCATCCGGCGGACCGGGCGGCGGAGCTTTTGTCGGTACTGATGATCGCGGGCTTCATCAGCCGTATTCTCTTCGGGATGCTGGCCGATCGGATCGGCCCGGTGCCGACCTTGCTGATCGGCTCGGCCTGCCAGGCGATCATGCTGCTGGCGTTTTCCATGATCGAGGGGCTGTCGGCTCTCTATGTCGCCGCAATCCTGTTCGGTCTCGGTTTCGCCGGGATCATGCCCTGCTATCCGATGATGCTGCGGATGTGGTTCCCGGTCAGCCAGATCGGCTGGCGCATCGCGGCGCAGTATCTGTTCGCCGCCCTGGGCATGGCGATCGGCGGCTGGATGGCCGGCAAGATGTACGACGTCACCGGCTCCTACAGCGCGAGTTTCCTGACGGGTTTCGCGATGAACGTGATGAACTTCGTGCTGGTCGCGGGGCTGTATTTCAGATCGAAACGGATTGGCGGGCTGCCGGCGGAGGCGTAGGGCTTTAGAAAAAACGGCGACTTTTACGTCCCATCTCCGTCGTCCTCGCGAAGGCGGGGACCCCATTTCCGTTGAGTCATGTGACGTGATCAACTGCTTATTGGAGGCCCTCGCCTACGCGAGGGCGACGATTGGGAAAACCAGAGGCTGATGGGGAGAGGGGCGGCCAGCGAGGATCCGCCAGCCGCCCTGTCCCACTACATCCGATTAATCGCGCTCACCACAGCATTGCTCATCGAGAATGTTTCATGGCACGACTCATTTCGCCCCAGTTCGTGATTTTCGATTTCGACGGCGTTCTCGCGGACACGGATCAAGCGTGGTTTTCCGTAGTTGTTGAAGAGTTAGCGGTTTACGGCGCTATAACCACGATCGACGACCTTCTTAAGGTTCATCGAGGCAAGGTCATTCACGACAGCGTGCCGATTTTCGAGGACACATTTTCCATAAAACTGCCGATCGGCTGGGCCGAACGAGTGATAGATCGCGCGATCCCCGAAATGGCGCGCCGGTTCAGGCCAGTCCCCGGAAGTGTTGAGGCAATTCGCGCGATTGCAGATGCGGGCCTACCCGTCGCGGTGGCCAGCGGGAGTTTACGCCGCGCCCTGGTGTCTGGCGTTGAGCAGTTGGGTTTAATGGACGTCCTCCACGGTCGCCTTGTATCAAGCCATGACGACGGTCGGCACAAACCGCTCCCTGACGTCTATCTCAGGAGTTGCGCCCTCCTGGGTTTGGATCCCGAACATGGCGTGGCGGTTGAAGATTCGCCCACTGGCGTTGCCAGCGCGTCGTCCGCGGGCTTGACCGTCGTCGGCTTCGCCGCCCATGGAGACGAAGACAGCTTATATGGCGCTGGCGCTCAAAGCGTGATCCGCGAAATGGACCAATTGCTGGACACGTTGTCTCTGCTCACCTGATTGGACGGTTGTTCAACTGCCACATAAAACCCGGCCGCCATCTTCAGCGGCCGGGCGTTTTTCATCGCAGATCGTCACATCCGATTAATCGCGCTGACCACCGCCTTGATCGGGGCGAGCGTGATGGACGTGTCGATGCCGACGCCGAACACGCTGACGCCGCCCTCGTCGGGGACAACCAGTTCGATATAGGCCGCCGCTTCCGACTCGGAACCCGCCGTCCTTGTGTGCTCGGTATAGTCCTTCAGACGGAACTCCAGGCCGAAGGTATCGCGCATCCCCTTGACGAAAGCCGCGATCGGACCGTTCCCCGTCGCCTCGATCACGTGGTCCCTGCCGCCATGAGTGACGACGGCGCTGACCCGCTCGAGATCGTTGGACCGCGACGCGGCTTGCGAGGAGAAGGATTTGAGCGTGTAGGGGCCGCCCTGGGTGATGAATTCCGTCTCGAAGGCATCCCAGATCTGCTGGCCCCTGATCTCCTGGCTGGTCGCGTCGGTGATCTTCTGGATCACCTGGCTGAATTGCGCTTGGGCGGCCTTGGGCAGGCGGATTGAGTAGTCGCTTTCGAGAATATAGGAGACGCCGCCCTTACCCGACTGGCTGTTCACCCGAATGATAGCCTCGTAATCGCGCCCGATATCTTTCGGGTCAATAGGCAGATACGGCACCTCGAACAACACGCTGTTCGCGGTTTCCATTGCCTTCATGCCCTTGTTGATCGCGTCCTGATGCGAGCCCGAAAACGCGGTGTGCACCAGCTCGCCGGCATAGGGGTGGCGGGGATGGATCGGCAATTGGTTGCAATGCTCGGCGGTTTCCATCATCGAGTTGATGTCCGAGAAATCCAGCTCCGGATCGACGCCCTGGGTGAACAGGTTCAGGCCCAAGGTGACGATATCGACATTGCCCGTCCTCTCGCCATTGCCGAACAGGGTGCCCTCGACCCGGTCGGCGCCGGCCATCTGCGCCAGCTCGGCCGCCGCGACGCCGGTGCCCCGGTCGTTATGGGGATGCACCGACAGGATCACCCGCTCGCGCTTGGAGAAGTTGTTGCCCATCCACTCGATCTGATCAGCGAAGATGTTCGGCGTCGCCATCTCCACGGTCGAGGGCAGGTTGATGATCGTCGGATTCTCGGCCGTCGGTCCCCAGATATCCAGCACCGCCTCGGAGACCTCCATGGCGTAGTCGAGTTCGGTCCCGGTGAAACTCTCGGGCGAGTATTCCAAGCGCACCTTGGAGCCGCCGTTTTCCAGCATCGGGATCCGGTCGCGGACCATCATCGCCCCGTCGGTGGCGATCTGTTTCACCCCGTCGCGGTCCGAGGCGAAAACGACCCGGCGTTGCAGGGTGCTGGTCGAGTTATAGAGATGGACGATGCAGTTCTTGGAGCCCAGCAGGCTCTCGCAAGTCCGCTGGATCAACTCCTCGCGCGCTTGGGTGAGGACCTGGATGGAGACATCGTCGGGGATCAGACCCTGCTCGATGATCTCGCGCACGAAGTTGAAGTCGGTGTCCGAGGCGGCGGGAAAACCGACCTCGATCTCCTTGAAGCCCATCTCGACCAGGGCCTTGAACATCCGATGCTTGCGCGGCCCATCCATCGGATCGACCAGCGCCTGATTGCCGTCGCGCAGATCGACGCTGCACCAGATCGGCGCCTTGGTGATGGTTCGTCCGGGCCATTGCCGGTTCTGGATCGGTACCTGGGGATAGGCGGCGTATTTTTCGGTCGGCATGCGGTTCATTGAAGCTTACTCCTAGCGGGCGCCGGCCCGGATTTCCATCAACGGGGCGTCGGCGCGATCATTCGTTCGATACTTGGTGTTTCGATTTGCGCTCGCCGCCCCGTGCCGTGCGCGCCGATCCCATGTCCAGACGACCCAACACGCAACGGAACGCCGTCACGAGCATGCGGGTTTCGGTTCGACTGGATATCAACATTCATGGGATTTGTTTACGCGCGGTGAAAACACGGATGGCAAACGACTCTAACCCGGACCCTCTAAAGAGCCGGGATGGTAAGTCGTAGGCCGAGGCCGTGTTGGGCATGCGTCAACATGGCCGCGAAGATACGGGCGCGGGCGGCGGGGGTCAAGGGG
>JADHLJ010000173.1 GCA_016780745.1 Alphaproteobacteria bacterium
TTCCTGGCCACCATCAGCCACGAGATCCGCACGCCCCTGAACGGTATTCTCGGCATGGCCTATCTGTTGCGGGATACCGCGATGGACGCGCATCAGACCGTTCGGCTGGAGAATATCATCGCGTCGGGCAACGCGCTTCAAGTGATCATCAACGACGTCCTCGACATGAGCAAGATCGAGGCCGGCGCCTTGGAGATCGAAAGCGCGCCCTTCGACATGGCGGCCCTGGTTGCCTCGGTCTCCAGCCTGTTCGGTGATGTCGCGGCGGATAAGGGCCTCAACTTCGAAATCGGCACCCTGCCCGACAATGCCCGCCACCTTGTCGGCGACGCCGCGCGTATTCGCCAAGTGCTCTGGAACCTGCTCAGCAACGCGGTGAAGTTCACCGAACAGGGCCGGGTTTCCGTCGAGTTTCATTGGTGCGATCCCGACGAAAACGACAACTACGCGCAGATGTTGCGGATCGAGGTGCACGACACCGGGATCGGCATTGAACAGGACCGGCTCGACGGGATATTCGATCCCTTCGTTCAGGCCGATGCCTCCACCACCCGGCGCTTTGGCGGCACTGGTCTCGGGTTTTCGATCATTAGCCATCTGGTCGAGCTCATGGGCGGCGAAATCAAGGTCGAAAGCAAACCCGGCGCCGGAAGCACCTTTATCGTTACCGTCCCCTTCGGCACCGCCGATCGCGATGCCGTCGAACGCCACAAGGCGAAGACGAAATTCATCCCCGAGATACGCCAACGCAAACTCAAGATCCTGGTCGCCGAAGACCATCCCCTCAACGCCCTGGTCACCACCGAGCTCCTACAGCGCCGAGGCCACGCCACCGTGCATGTGGAGAACGGACTTGAGGCGGTTACCGCCATGCATGACGGCGGCTTTGATCTGGTTCTGATGGACGCGCATATGCCGGAGATGGACGGCATAGAAGCGACGCGGCTGATCCGGGCCCATCCGATGCACGGCAAGGTGCCGATCATCGGCCTCACCGCCGACGCTTTCGTCAATCAGCACAAGGCCTTGCGTGAAGCCGGCATGAACACGATCGTCACCAAGCCGTTTACCGATGATGAGTTGATGGCGGCGATCTGGTCCCATATCTCCGGTGAGGCGACGGAAAACACGGACATACCGAAAGACTCCGGCGGTGAAAGCGGGCCTGTCGGCTGGAAGGCCGAGGCCGAGGCCGGGTTCGCCGCCTTCATCGAGGCCCGTCAGCCGGAGATGGTCCGCAAACTCCTGGACCTCGCCCGAAGCACCACGCTGGAGCGGCTGGACGATCTGAAAGCGGCTGTCCAGTCCGGCAATAGCGAGCAAATCCGGTTCGCCGCTCACACCATCAAGGGCGCCTGCGGCACCATGTTCGCCAGTAAGCTCGCCGAGCTCGCGATCGAGATCGAGCAAGCCAACGAAGATGTCACCGCCGTCCGCGCCAAGATGCCCGCCTTCGAGGCTTGCATTGAGGAAACCTTGGAGTGGTGGCGCGATCTGGATACCCGGTTCTGACGCGTTCCGGGGCAATCTAGCGCCCATCTTAGGTCTCGAAAACGATCTGAAAGCGATCCGCGGCGAAGCGGGCCAGACCGTATTCCACGGGACGACCATCCGTGTCGACATTGACGGATTCCGTCACCAGAACCGGGCGCGCCCGGCCCTGCCGCAATAATTCCGCGTCGCCGGCGCTGGGCATCCGCGCCGTGACCTTGGTGACCCGTCGCTCATAATCGCCGCAGCCGTAATGGGTGAGGGTCCGAGTGATCGAGCCCTCGCGTTGGTGCACCTCGGCTAGATCGGGGAACCGTTCGGCGGGAAAGTAGTGGCTACCAACGGAAATCGGTCTGCCGTCAATTTCTCCGAGAGTTTCAAGCCAATGGACCTCCGCGCCGACGGCAATACCCAGAGCTTCCGCGATCACCGAATCGGCCACCTCGCGACGGGCGAATAGCAAAGCGCCGCCGGGGTGGCGATTCTGCTTGTGAACGAGGTCACTGAACCGGGTTCGCGGACCAATGAAATAGTCCAGAACATGCTCGGCGACAAAACTGCCCCGGCCTTGCTCGACCTTGACTAACCCCCGGTCGACAAGCGACGACACGGCCCGGCGCACGGTGTGCCGATTGACCCCAAACCGCTCGGCCAAGGCCGGTTCGGTCGGCAGGCGGCTGCCGGCCTCCAACGTACCCGCCTCGATCTCGCTGGTGAGAACCTGCTCGATCTGTCGCCACAAGGCGACACCGGTTTTCCGTTCGATCCGGGGCAAGGTCACGATGTGCGCTCCATTCGAGGCGGCTGGGGATGGGGGGCGGGGCGAGTGTCATCAAATGATCATCCAAACCGGCTTTACTCCGGTTCGTATTTCAGTAGTATCGCCTTTAAAGATATAAACGTCTAGATGAATTTGGAATTCGTCCATGAAGACCGCCGACACCGCCAACGGCCAAACCATCAACTCCCTATCCAGTACCGCCGATACCCGCCGCCAGTATTGGCTTTCCGTGATGGCGAAAGCATCAGCGGATCGGGTAAAGGCGCTATACGACTCGCTTCCCGAGCATCCGACCTGGACAACGATCCGTCCCGCCGAGACCGGCATGGTCATGGTTCGAGGACGGGTCGGCGGTGATGGCAACCGCTTTAACATGGGCGAGATGACCATGACCCGGGGCGCGGTGCGTCTCGCGAACGGCGTTGCAGGCCTCGGCTATGTCCAGGGCCGATCCCGCCGCCAAGCGGAGCTGACGGCGGTGCTGGACGCGATGCTGCAATCGCCGGAAACCAATGCGCTGATTTCAACCCGGATTATTGAGCCCCTGGCCCGCGAGCAACGCGATGCTCGGGATATTCGGGCCCGCAAGGCGGCGGCAACGAAGGTGGAGTTCTTTACCATGGTCCGGGGGGAAGGCTGATGACCGCCGCACTGTCTCTCACACCCACGATTGATATAGAGCCTGGCTTCATTGATCCGGTGCGCGATAGTCAGATGATCTTTCGCGCGGTGCTCGACGTGATGGCGCGTCCCGGCCAGATCGCAACGCTGCCGGCTCTTGCCGAGCGTCAGGACCGGCTGGCACCGGCGAGCACGATGATTTGTCTGGCTCTGATCGACCATGAAACACCGCTCTGGCTGGACGAGAGCCTGATGATCCCAGGGATCACCGGGTACTTGCGGTTCCATACGGGCGCGCCTCTGGCCTCTTCACCCTCGCAAGCCAGTGTCGCCGTGCTCGACGGCCCGTCGACCAGCCTCACCCGCTTCAAGACCGGCAGCGACGCCTATCCCGAGAATGGCGCGACCGTGATCATTCAAGTGCCAGGGCTGTCGGCCTCGGGACCGCTCACCCTGTCGGGACCCGGTGTCGACGGCGAAGCGGGATTCGGTGTTGAGGGTCTTCCAGATTCTTTTTGGAAAGAACGCGAGGCGGTAAACGCCGGCTTTCCAAGGGGCGTCGATCTGATCCTGTGCGCCGGAGACAAGATCGCCGCCCTGCCCCGCACCACACGGGTGTCGCTCCATGAAGTCGAGGGAGACCAGTAATGTATGTCGCGGTCAAGGGCGGGGACGCCGCCATCGAGAACTCCCAAAGCCTGCTCGCCGAAGAGCGCCGGGGTGATACCGCTGTTGATGAGCTCGACCTCGAGCAGATCAAGCAACAACTTTCGCTCGCCGTCGATCGGGTGATGACCGAGGGTTCGCTCTATGATGAGGACCTGGCGGCCCTGGCCATCAAGCAGGCCCGCGGCGACATTGTCGAGGCGATCTTCCTGCTTCGCGCCTATCGCACCACATTGCCGCGTTTCGGCGCGAGTGAGCCGATCGACACGGGCGATATGGCGGTGCGTCGCCGCATCTCGGCAACCTTCAAGGATGTGCCCGGCGGACAGATCCTTGGGCCGAGCTTTGATTACACTCACCGTCTGCTCGACTTCACCTTGGCCGCGAACGGAGAGCCGCCGGCCCCGACACCGGTCGCCGAAGCACCGGTCGACGAGGCGATGCCCCGGGTGACCGAGTTGCTCAACCAGGAAGGCCTGATCGAGCAAGAGAGCGCCGATGACGACCAGGAGGTCTTCGATCTCACGCGGGAGTCGATGAAGTTTCCCGCCGACCGGGAGGCTCGTTTGCAAAACCTGGCGCGCGGGGATGAGGGATTCCTGCTCGCGCTCGGCTATTCGACCCAACGCGGCTGGGGTCGCAATCACCCCTTCGCGGGCGAAATCCGCATGGGCGAGGTCGCGGTGGAATTCACACCCGAGGAACTCGGCTTTCCCATCGAGATCGCCGAGATCACGGTGACCGAATGCCAGATGGTCAACCAATTCAAGGGATCATCCGAAGTTCCGCCCCAATTCACCCGGGGCTATGGCCTCACCTTCGGGCATTGCGAGCGCAAGGCCATGTCCATGGCGCTGGTCGATCGGGCGCTCAGGGCCGAGGAGTTGGGCGAGAGCATCGAGGCGCCGGCCCAGGATCAGGAATTCGTGCTCGCCCATGCCTGCAATGTCGAGGCGTCAGGCTTCGTGCAGCATCTGAAACTGCCGCATTACGTTGATTTCCAGTCCGAGCTTGTCACCGTGCGGGCCCTGCGCAAGGCGATCCGCGAGAGCGCGGCGAACCAAGAGGATCCGGGCATGCCCCCGGCGGCGGAGTGACGGCGATGGATGGCACCCCCAACGCCGCAACGCCCGAGACCCTGGCCGGCTACAACTTCGCTTATCTGGATGAGCAGACCAAGCGGATGATCCGCCGGGCGACGCTAAAGGCCGTGGCGATCCCCGGCTATCAGGTTCCCTTCGGCAGTCGCGAGATGCCGCTGCCCTATGGCTGGGGAACCGGCGGCATTCAAGTGACCGCCAGCATTATCGGTGTCGAGGATACGCTGAAGGTGATCGATCAGGGCGCCGACGACACCACGAACGCCGTCAATATCCGGCGCTTTTTCGCCAAGACCGCCGGGGTCGCCACCACCGAGAAAACCGCCGAGGCCTCGATCATCCAAACCCGGCACCGGATTCCCGAGGAGCCGTTGCGGGCCGATCAGATCATCGTCTATCAGGTCCCCCAGCCCGAGCCGCTCCGCTTCATCGAGCCGCGCGAGGCCGAGACCCGCAAGATGCACGCCCTCTCGGAATACGGGATCATGCATGTTGGACTTTATGAGGAGATCGCGCATTTCGGCCGGATCACCCAGGGCTACAACTACCCGGTCCAGGTCGATGACCGCTATATCATGGCACCGAGCCCGATCCCGAAATTCGACAATCCGAAGATGGATCACATGCCGGCGTTGCAACTGTTCGGCGCCGGGCGCGAGAAGCGCATTTACGCGGTCCCGCCTCACACCAAGGTAAAAAGCCTCGATTTCGAGGACCACCCTTTCACCATCGAAAGCTGGGAGCAAACCTGCGCGCTGTGTGGCTCGGAGGAGAGTTATCTCGACGAGGTGATCACCGATGACCGGGGCTCGCGGCTTTTCGTGTGTTCCGACAGCGACTACTGCCGGACCCGACGGGATGCCGGACACGAAGGCAGCGGCCTGCCGGTTCCCGCGGAACCCGACACCACCGCTTCGGAACCCGCTGGAGAGTCGTCATGATCGACCGAGACATGGCCCCCCTGCTCCAGGTTTCCGACCTGTCCCGCCATTATGGAGGCCAGGTCGGCTGCGAGGATGTGAGCTTCGAGCTCTATCCCGGCGAAGTCCTGGGCGTGGTCGGCGAATCCGGCTCCGGCAAGACCACGCTGTTGAAATGCATCGCCGGCCTGCTGCCGCCGAGCGCCGGAACGGTCAGCTTCGATACCCGCGTTGACGGCCCACGCGATATCTACGCAATGAGTGAGCCGGAACGCCGGATGCTGATGCGCACGGATTGGGGCATTGTCTTTCAAAACCCTCGTGAAGGGCTACGGATGAATGTGTCCGCGGGGGCCAATGTCGGCGAACGCCTGATGGCGGTCGGGGCGCGGAATTATGGCGAGATCCGGGGCAACGCGGTCGATTGGCTCACCAAGGTTGAGATGGACCTCGGCCGGATCGATCATTTGCCCGAGACATTCTCCGGCGGCATGCAACAGCGCCTTCAAATCGCCCGCAATCTGGTGACTCAGCCGCGCCTGGTTTTCATGGACGAACCGACCAGCGGCCTGGATGTCTCGGTTCAGGCACGGCTTCTCGACCTGATCCGGGGATTGGTGCGCCAACTTGGCATCGCTTGCGTGGTGGTCACCCATGATCTCGGTGTCGTGCGCTTGCTCTCGCATCGTCTGATGGTCATGCGCGGCGGCCGGGTGGTCGAGCATGGCCTGACCGATCAGGTGCTGGACGATCCCCAGCATCCCTATACCCAGCTTCTCGTCTCCTCGATCCTGCCAGTGTGAGCGCGCCATGACCCAACCAAGCCAAACCTCCGACGTCGAAGAAATGATCCAGGTCGAGGGTCTGTCCAAGGGCTTTACCCTGCATAACCAAGGCGGCATTCGCATTCCCGTCCTCGAGAATGTCTCTTTCACCGTCAAGCGCGGCGAATGCGTGGTCCTGGCCGGCGCGTCGGGGTCCGGAAAGTCGACCCTGCTGCGGTCGATCCACGCCAATTATCTGGCCGAAGCCGGAAGTATCCTCGTGCGCCATGACGAAACATGGGTCGATCTGGTCGGCGCGCCGCCGCATCTGGTACTCGACATTCGCGAGCGCACCCTCGGCCATGTCAGCCAATTTCTGCGAGTGATCCCGCGCATCGGCGCGCTGGATCTGGTCGCCCAGCCCCTGTTGACTCGCGGCTTCGACGAGACCGCGGCCCAGCGCCGGGCCGAGGAGATGCTGGAACGGCTGGCGATCCCCAGGGCTCTATGGGCCCTGCCGCCCGCGACTTTCTCCGGCGGCGAGCAACAGCGCGTGAACATCGCCATGACATTCGCCCGGGACTATCCGATCTTGCTGTTGGACGAACCCACCGCCTCGCTCGACGCTGGCAATCGCCAGGCGGTGATCGATCTCATTGTCGAGGCCCGGGACCGCGGCGTGGCGATCGTCGGCATCTTTCACGACGCGTTCGTTCGCGACGCCGTCGGAACCCGCACCTATACCGTCGACAGCGCGCGAAAGGCGGCTTGATCCTCATGAACAGCGAACAGATCTTCACCAATGCCCAAATTGTGCTGGCGGACCAAGTGGTTCACGGCACCGTGGTTATTCGCGACGCCGCGATCGTCGAGATCAGCGATACGCCCCGGTCTTCCGCCGCCGGCGCGATGGATCTGGACGGCGATATGCTACTTCCCGGGCTGATCGAACTGCATACCGATAATCTAGAGAAGCACTGCGTGCCGAGACCAAGCGTTCATTGGCCGGTTCCGTCCGCGGTGCTGGCCCATGACGCCCAGATCGCGGCGGCGGGCATCACCACGGTTTTCGATGCCGTCGCGGTGGGCGGCGCCATCGACAATGACGACCGCGAGGCCATGCTGGCGGAGGCGGCCAACGCCATCCGCGACGCCGTACGGCACGGCAATCTGCGAGCAACGCACTATCTCCACATGCGCTGCGAGGTCTCCAACCCCCGCGCGTTGGAACTGTACGAGCCGTTTCGCGACGAGCCGTTGGTCAAGCTGGTCTCGCTGATGGATCACACGCCTGGCCAGCGTCAGTTTGTCGATGCCTCCAAGCTGAAGGTCTATTATCAAGGCAAATATGGCCTCAACGATGCCCAGTTCGAGGAAATGGTCCACTCGCGCAAAACCAATCAGGCGCTCTACTCCGACAAATACCGCCAGACCATCGCCGAGCTTTGCCGCGCCACCGGCGTGGTCATGGCCAGTCACGACGACGCCACCGACGCGCATATCGACGAGGCCGAGACACTGGGCGTGACGATCGCGGAATTTCCCACTACGCTGGAAGCCGCCAAGGCCGCGCGGAGCAAGGGCATGACCACGATCATGGGCGGCCCGAACGTGGTACGGGGCGGCTCACATTCCGGTAACGTCGCGGCGTCCGATCTGGCGCGAAACGGGCTCCTGGATGCGCTGTCCTCGGATTATGTGCCCTCCAGCCTGCTGCATGGGGCCTTTCTGCTGCATGACGATGACGGCCTCGATCTGGCTCAAGCCATGGCCACGGTCACCGGTAACCCGGCCCGCATGGTCGGTCTGACGGATCGCGGCGAGATCGCGTCGGGCAAGCGGGCCGATCTTATCCGGGTGCGCCGCCTGGATGACGGCACGCCGGTCGTCCGGCAAACCTGGCGCGACGGCGCGCGGGTCGCCTAGTCACTTTTTTCGGAGGAAGCGATGAGCCCGATCGATCAAATCATGGAAAATTTCTCCGAGCGCGCGCTGACGCGGTTCGACGAGAAGAACGTCACCCAACTCGCCCATGCCCTGCAATGCGCCCATCAAGCAGAACAGGCCGGCGCGAGTCCCGCGCTGATCACCGCTTGTTTGCTGCATGACATTGGTCACCTGATCAACCCGGATGCTCGCGACGCCATCGACCGAGGAGAAGACGCCGAGCATGAGGTGCGCGCGCTCCGTTACCTGAAGCCGTGGTTCGATGATGATGTGCTGCAACCGGTGCGTTGGCATGTCGACGCCAAGCGCTATCTGACCGCCACGGATCCGGCGTATTTCGCCATGCTCTCGGAAGGCTCCGTGCGCAGCCTGGAGGTTCAGGGCGGCCCTTTCACACCGGAGGAAGCCGCCGCCTTCGAGGCCATTCCCCATCACGAAGACGCGGTGAAGCTACGCCGCTGGGACGAAGGCGCCAAGTCGCCGACCGCCGACACCCCGTCGATCGAGCATTTCCGGCGCTATGTTGAAGCCTCGTTGAAGCCTGGCGCCAGGGCGTAGTTAAAGGGCGTCGCTCGCGTGATGCGTCATGAGGCCCCACCTCGCGCCAGGACGGCGGTTAAAACCGCGCCCCACTCTCCTCCGTCGCCCTGGCGAACGGCAGGGCCTCGGCTCGGGACGGCAATGTGACGGATGCGTCCTCGCCCGCGGATGACACCGAGGGGTCCTGCCTTACGCCAGGACGACGGTTAAAACCGTGCCCCACTCACACCCGTCGCCCTGGCGCAAGGCAGGGCCTCGGCTCGGGACCGGCAATGTGACGGATACGCCCTCGCCCGCGTGATACGTCATGAGGTCCCGCCTTGCGCTAGGACGACGGCGAACATAACCTCCTCCCGCGGTTATTCAGCGCCCTGAAATCACGGGATTTTACCATGCGTGTCATCTATCAGATCCCCAACGACGATCCCCGCAAATCTCAAGCCGCGGCCAAGGCGGCGGAGGACGCGGGCTTCGACGGCATCGTGGCGCTGGAGAACGCCCATGGGCCGATCCCGGCGCTGACGGCGGCGGCCATGGCGACCGAGCGGGTGCAGCTTGGCACCGCCGTGATGATCGCCTTCCCCCGCAGTCCGACGGTGACCGCGCATGCCGCCTGGGATCTCAACAAACTTTCGGGTGGGCGGTTCTATCTCGGGCTCGGCTCGCAGGTGAAGGGCCATAACGAGCGCCGCTACAGCATCCCCTGGAGCCCGCCTGCCCCGCGCATGCGCGACTATATCGGCGCGGTCCGCGCGGTGTGGCATGCCTGGGAGACCGAGGAGCCGCTGGATTATCACAGCGACCAGTACACACTGACCCTGACCACCCCCAATTTCGCGCCCCGTCCGCTCGGCCTGCCGCGCATCCCCATCGCCATGTCCGCCGTCGGGCCAGCCATGCTGCGCGCCGCCGGAGAGGTCGCCGACGGGGTCCGCCTGCATCCCTTCAACACCCAACGCCATATCGCCG
>JADHLJ010000174.1 GCA_016780745.1 Alphaproteobacteria bacterium
ATCAACACCGGTGCCTCGGCGAGCGGTGTTCCCGGCAATCTCGCGGGCTGGTGCACCTTGCTGGAGACCTACGGAACCCTGCCGCTCAAGCAGGTTCTGGCGCCGGCGATCCGGCATGCGCGTGACGGTTTTCCGGTCGGGGGCCTTTATGTGCATAGCGCGGCGGCGACGGATATCCGCGCCAGCACGCCGGAATGGCGCCGGGTCTACATGCCGGGCGCGGGCGACGTGGCCGAGGGCTGGGTGCTGAAACAGCCGGATCTCGCGGCGACCTATGAAGCGATCGCGGCCGAGGGGCCGGGATACCTGTTCGGCGGCCCGCTCGGTCAAAAGATGGTCGAGCATATCCGCGCGCTTGGTGGGCCGATGTCGATGGCCGATCTGGAAGCGGTCGAGCCGGTCTGGGAGGAGCCGATCGTCGCTGCTTATCGCGATCTGCTGGTTCATGTGCCGCCGCCGCCGGCCGAGTGCTTTCAGTTCTCGCTGGCGCTACGCATTCTCGACGGCATGGACATGGGCGCGCTGGAGCATATGGGGGTTGAGCATCTCGACCGGGTGTTGCGGTCGATCCGGCTCTCCGCCGAGGCGCGGATCCTGAACAATAACCGCTCTCCAGACGAGATCCGTGACCTGTTGGGCGAGGACAGCGTCGCGCCGATGCGGGCCCGGGTTCTGGATGGCGAGCCGATCACCGCGCGCACCGAGCAGTTCGGCAATCCGCCGCCGCCGGAGGTCGCCGAGGCGCGCCAGCACACCACCTCGGTCTCGGTTGGCGACCGGCATGGCAATATGATTTGCCTGACCCAGTCGCTGGGCTCGCCCTGGGGATCGACCGTGGTGATCCCCGGCACGGGTGTGTGCATGAACAACTTCATGAACTGGGGCGATCTCAACCCCAAATCGCCGAACCATCTGGTCGGCGGCAAGCGGTTCGCCATGTGTCTCAGCCCCTCAATCTCGACCCGCGAGGGCGAGGCGGTGCTGGCGCTCGGCACACCCGGTAGTTACGGGATCATGCAGACCCAGACCCAGGCGATGGTCCATTACATGGATTACGGCCTGAACCTGCGCGAGGCGATCGAGGCGCCGCGCGCGCGGCTCCAGGACGGGCGCGAGGTGATCCTGGAGGATCGGGTCGCGCCGGAGGTTGTCGCGGAACTCAAGCGGCGGGGCCATGAGATCAGCCAGCCGGCGGCCTTTACCATGATGTGCGGCGGCATGCAGGCGGTGTCTCGCGATCCGTCGAGCGGCGCGCTGGCCGGCGCGGCGGATCCTAGGCGTGACGGCACGGCGGTGGGCGTTTAAGGCGAGATCAACGGGCGGGCATCTCGGCGACATAGCGGTCGAGGACCGCGTTCTGATGATCGACGAGCGCCAGTACCGGGGCGGGGTCGACGATACCGGATGATATCAGGGCAAGATCGCGCAATCCGGCGTAATAGGCGCGGGTCCGTTCGAGAACCGCCCACTCCACTTGCTCGATCATTCGGTTGATCGACGCTTGGTCGCGGCCCATGAAACGATCCAGAAGCGCGATCGCCAGGCCCCGGCGCAACACCGACCGTCCTTCGGTCCTTTTGATGACAAGGTTGGACACTTCGATCGTGTCGGCGTCGGGGGATTCAACCACGGGGGTGGGAAACGCCCGCTCGCCCTTGTTTTCCGAGAGGCCGATGGGATCTCTTCGGGCGCGCCCTGGTCTGACGCGTAGCATCCCGAGATTGGGGAGTTCGACCTCGAAGCTTGCCAGCCGAGTAAATGGCGTGCTTGTGTCGACGAACCCGTGATGGATGAACGTCGTGTGCGCGTCGCCGGCGTGGTAGTCGGCGAAGCAGACGTCTTCGGGCGATCCGCATCGAGCCGCCGACACGGATAAGCGGGCGGGCGCGGATTGGGCGTCGTACCGCGCGCCGTTGTGATGGTGGTCGAAATAGTTAATGAGGCTCATCAACACGGTCGTGGTTTGAGATTGCATGTCGAGATCGCGCCAAGTGAGCACGCGTGACGCCAAAAAGGTGTCCAAGGCGTCCGGCGGCGTGACTGGGGACTGGGTATCGCGGGCGCTACCGGAAATGGCTTGGCCGGGAAGGCGCCGGGTCACCAGCGCGGTAAGCAGACCGGGCGCGGCTTGATAGGCGAATTTGGGCAGGCGGGCGCGCATGTGGGCGACCTTGCGCCCGAGATTATAGACATCGCATTGCGCCGCGAGGATGTGTTGCTGGTCTCGCGACAGCTTCGAGAAATCGCTTCCGGGGAGGATCTCGTCGCCTTGAAGACACAGGGTTTTGTCCCCGATCCGAACCAGACTTGCGTCCAGAACCGTGATCAGCGGGATATCGGGCGGCGGCGGATCGCGATGCGCGACGGAGATTTCACCGTCTCTCGCGCGGATGACGACACCCGGCGCGATGGTGCCGCCCTGTTCCAGCAACAAGCCGGCATGGGAGCGCAGCGCCCGCTCCAGGGCCGGGTCGTCGCACTCGATCGTCACCATGGCGGGTTCACTTCGGGCACGACGCCAGCCCAGTGAAAGTCACCGCTTTGGCGCCGCGCCGAGATCGAGAACCACCCCTTCGAATTCCGGGGCGATGGCCGGATACCAGTCCGTCACCTTGGGGTCGTGGCCCGAGATCAGCCGATCAATGCCGCCGGCCAGATCATGGCAGATCCGGTATCCGTCGATCATGTCCTTCAGGTCATAGAAGATCGCGAAGGGCCTTTCGTCCTCCACCTCCTCGTAGAGATGCACCGCGTCCGAGGCCAGGACGATCCAGCCGCGCCTTGTGTGCACCCGTAGGACCAGCTGGCCGCGCGCGTGCCCGCCGACCAGATGAAACTCAATGCCCGGCGCCACCGGCGTTACCTTTTCCGTATAGAAGGACAACCGCTCCTCATACAGCAGTTCCACCAGCCGCGTGGTGTCCCGCTTGTGATAGGCGAGCTTGAAGGGCGCGTAGTTCATGTCCGGCCCGGTGATCGACATCATCTCTTCTTCGTGGATGGTGAAGTGGGCGTTGGGATAGTGATCGAGATTGCCGACATGATCGAAATGCGCGTGGGTAAGCAGAACCGTCTCGACGGATTTCGGATCGACGCCGATACGGGAAAGCACATCCGCCGGTTCGACCAGAAGTTCGCGCCCGCCTTCGCCCGAGAGGTCCGCCTTCATGCCGGTGTCGACGACAAAGGTTCCGGACGGCCCCTTGATGACATAGGTGAAGAAATCCAGCCCCCGGATCATCTTCGCCGGGTCACCGCCGATGAAGGTCGAGCCCTCGGGCCGGAGTTTCTGCTCGCCATAGCGAATGGCATAAACCTCGTGAATGGGAGTGTCGGACATCGATGCTACCTCTCTCCGGAATAGCGGGGGAACGGGGCCATTATGAGCCTTGTATCGGCGGCAATCGAACGATAAGCAATCGAGGTGGCCTGGAATCAGGATTTTTTTTGGACGGCCCGGTTTGGGTCGCCAGGATCGACAGCGCGCCAAGATCGAATTGGGAGAAGCACCAACTATGTCGCGCCGTCTTCTCTATCTGCTGATTGAAGAGGCCGACCGGGAATTGAAGAGCCGCGCCCTGATTGCCACGGTCGCGGTCGAACGAGGGTTCGACGTTGTGCTGCTGCCGCAATGGACGGCGTGGCGGAATTGGGGCGTGCTGCCGCCCGGCATTGTGCTTTTCAAGGGCAACAACGCGGCGCAATGCGTCGAAATGCGCGAAGCCAAACGCCACGGCCATCTGGTGGCTTCGATCGAGGAAGAAACCCTCGGCGTGATCGGTGAAGGCGAAATCCATCGCTGCTATGCGCCGGCGGTCGCCGAGGTCTGCGACATTATCTTTGCCAATGGCGCGTCCCAGGCGGACGTATTGCGGGCCCGGTTCGGCGCGCTTTCCGGATCAATCCATGTTGTCGGAAACCCACGCGTGGATTTGCTCAAGAGCGGCTTCATCGGTGACATCCACGCGGCGGCGGCGGATCTGCGTCGGCGATACGGCGACTTCGTCCTGATCAACACGAACTTCTCGAGCATCAACCCAAGAGACGGCGACACCCTGGAATATTTCGACACCTGCGTGGGTGTCGGTGTCGTGGATCCGCGTCGAGACGACGATCTTGACGATTTCTTTACCTGGTGCGCCTGGGAGCGAACCAATCTCGGGGCGGTCGGGGAATTCGTTCAAAGAGCGCGGGAGCGTTCTCCCTGGCCGTTGATCATCCGCCCGCATCCGACGGAGAACCTGGCGCCTTGGATGGAGATGGTTTCGGGCATGGATGACAGCGTGCGGGTGATCCGCGAGGGCGATCACCTCGCCTGGACCGCCGCCGCGCGGGTGCTGGTGCATCCGGGCTGCACCACCGGGACGGAAGCGTTGCTTCTGGATACACCGGCGGTGAGCCTCACCGTCGACGATAATCCCTGGCATGAGCTGTATCTGTCCAATTTGGTCAATCCCCGGGCTAGGTCGATTGACGATGCGCTGGACATGGTTGTCGACCTCGCCGAGGACGGCGAAATGATAAGCCGGAATCGGGATACCTGTTTCGAGAACCTGACCCGCCATATCGCCACCGGGCCGGAACATTATTCATGCGTCGCGATCGTCGACATCCTCGATGCCGCCCCGGTCCCACGCGCCTCGGTGGAACGGATCTCGGACCTCGAGAACCTGGCGCCCGTCGTCGCCACCGAGGGGAAGATCGATAGCGAGCGTTTCGCGCGGAAACCGGTGGAGACACTGATGGCCTCCTATCGGGAAACCCTCGGCTATCGCGGTTCCGCGCGGGTGTTGGAGCCGGCCCCGGGCGTCTTGCATTGCGCGCCCGTCGCGCGAGTGGAAAGGGCGGAATAGTGGCGCCTGGTTTCGAGCATCTCGCCCGCGAGGCGGACCGTCTGCTACGGGCCGGGCAATGGCAAGCGGCGCTGAGGGCCGTCGACGCGGCGTTGGTCGTTGCTCCGGATTGGTCTCAGGGCTTGCGAGAGGCCGGCGGGCTGGCGCTGCGGCTAGGAAATCCCGGCCAGGCGATTTCTCGTTTGCGTCGCGCGATCGGTCGCGCACCGGACGACCCTCGATGCTGGTTGCTGCTGGCGCGGGCCAGGCAGGCGCGCTGCGGCGCCGGGCATGCGCTGGATGCGGCGCGCCGGGCCGCCGTGCTGGACCCGGGTCACCGCGAAGCATTGTCCTTCCTCGCCGCCGGCCTCGCCAGTCGGGAGGATAACCAGGGCGCGCTGGTGCTACTGGAAAGGCTTGGCCGTGTCGCGCCGCCCAGTCTTCTTGATCTGAAGGTTGGGTTGCACGCGCGTCTGGCGGTTGGCGATCTCTCGGGCGCGAGCCGAGCCGCGCGTCTGATTCTGGCGCGATCTCCCGACGACCCCCAGGCCATGGAGGCTCTGGGCCGGGTTTCGCGTCGTCGCCGGGATCACCAGACGGTCTGGCGCTATGTCGCGCGGATGGGTGTTCTCAAGGTCGGCGACCCGGAAACGCTAACCGCCATGTCACGCGCGGCCCTGGGCAATGCAATGGTCGAAAAGGCGGCGGGTTTCGCGCGCAAGGCTATCCTCGCCGGCGCGGCCCAAGGCGAAAGCCATCTCGATCTCGCCCGTGCGTTGTGGCGACTGGAGGGCGGGGGCGGAGCAAACAAGGAGATCGACCACGCGATCGACAGGGCGATCAACCGGGCGCGGCTTGTCGATCCCAAGGCGGCATTGCGCGGTCGTGTCCTGCGACTCACCGTGACCAAGGCCGAGTTCGCCGCCGCCTTTCAGAGAAACAGCGTCAACACGCCGGTATAGGCATAGATCCGATCTCGGCTGATTTCGCCATTGGCGAAAAAGCCGGCCATGGGAAAGTCGCCGAGGGTCTCGCGGATGATGTCGGTCTCGCGGTCCGGCGCGGCGAACTGGTTCGGGCCGCGCGCCGCGCAGGAGATATAGAGGCCGCCCCGGATCGGTTTCTCGCCGACACGGCGCTTCAAATCTTCCGTCATGCGCCGCATGTCCTCGACCGCGCTGTCCCGGTCGCGGCGACAGAACAGGATCGGGTCGCCCTCTGAAACCACTTCGGCGATGGCGACGGCCTTGTGTTCCGGGTCCAGGCCGACGAGATTGCGTACGGTATAGTCGGCGGTGTCCGAGCCGGCGACCGGCAGGGCGGCGAAGATGATGCCGCCGATCCGTTGCAGGTCGGAGGCCAGTTCCGGTCCAATTTCCTCGACCATCACGTCCAGCGCGGGCCGCCCGTCGAGTTCGATCAGAATATTGTCCTGGGCGCGGGTAACGGTATGAGCTTCGCCAAGCGGGGTGCAGCCTTGGCTGAGCGCCGTCGCGACCTCCACCGCCATTGGGGACAGAGCGACCCCGCTTAGGCATTCGCCGCCAGCGCTGGCCGCGCCGCCAGCTTGGTGTGGCGCATCACCAGAGGCGGCGGTTAAACCACCGATAAGAAAGCCTCCCGTGGCTTCCGCCATGGTCGAGATCGCGGTCATGGCGTCCTGGTGACGGGGATCGGCATGGGTGATGGCGAGCGGCATCGTCGCCTCGGCGATCCAATCCGCGTGATTGGCCGCCAGCTTGGCCCCCGCGTCCGCGCCGCCGGAGAACAGGCGATATCCGTCGGCGGGCAAGTCCAGTATCATCGCCGTCGCGCCAGGCTCGCCGAAATGTTCCTCGCCCGCTGAAATCACGCCATAACCCGCCGCCGAGACCCAATCGACGACCCCGGTCCGCTCGCGCAACACCGAGAGCATCGAGCCCAAATGCGGCGCGAAGGATTCGGCGGTGTACAAAACGCCGAGCGTGCCCGCGCATCCATTGAGCCCGTCCGTCAGAGCGTCGACATTGTCGCGCCAATTCTCGTCGAAACTACTGGCCGAGGCGAAACCTTGAGGGCTGTCGTTCATGGGGCTTCCAATGCCACGCTGAAGGTCGAAACAAGGATCATGGCGGCGCGACCGTTGGGATACAAGCCCGCCGCGAGCCGCTCTAGCCGAGCACCTTGAGGACCCCGTCGATCACGAATTGGACGCCCAACGCCGCGGTGATGATGCCGAACACCCGGGTGATGACATTCACGCCGGTCACGCCAAGTAGCTTCATCAAGGTGCTCGCCGCGAGCAGGCAGATCAGGGTCAGGATCAGCACCACCGCCATGGTGGCGAGCACCGTGATCTGCATTTCCCGGTCGCCCTCGGCCTTGCCCATCAGCAGCACGATGGATGTCATCGCGCCGGGGCCCGCGATGAGCGGGATCGCCAGGGGGAAGACCGAAATATCCGAACGTTTGGCGCCTTCCTCGGTTTCGTCCTCGGTGGTGTTTCGCAACCCGCTATCCCGGGCCATCAACATGTCGATGGACAGCAAAACCAGCAGAATTCCGCCGGCGATCCGGAACGCCGGCATGCCGATCCCAAGGGCGTTCAGCAGTGTCTCGCCGAACAACCCGAAGACGAACAGAATGCCGGCCCCGATCCCGACACCCTTCAGCGCCAGCTTGCGCCGCTCGGCCACGGTCTCGGTGGGTGTAAGCGACATGAACAGCGGCGCCACGCCGATCGGGTCGATCACGACGAACAGCGTCACGAACACCGAAAGGAGGGCTTCGGTCATCATCTCGTCACGCCGCGCGCCGGGATGTTGCCTCCATTACGCCGCCGCCTTCTGGCGGCAATAGCAGGAGGCATGCACCTCCACTTCGGCGCGGGCGAGGGCCTGGTCGAGTTGTTGCTTGATATGCATCGACTCGACGGTCTCGCCGCGGCGCACCAGGCATTCGTGCAACCCATGCAGGCTCCACAGATTGCCGGGATGCTGACAGGCGCGGCTCAAGGTCTTGTCGAGGCCGAGATCGGCGCGATAGACCGCCTCGGCTTCCTCGAAATGACCTTGCTCCATGAGTAGCGCGCCGAGCGCGTGACGGGCCGGCTGCATCCAGCCCCAGGGCTCGTCATAGGGCAGGTTGTCGTCGAGCTCGACCGAATTCCTGAGATGCGCGAAGGCGGCATCGTAATTGCCGCGCCGGTATTCCAACTCACCGTTCAGCATTGCCTCGGCGACGTTGAGCAGGTCCGGCAGAATGTTGTTATGCACCCGGCGGGTGTCGGGGACCAGGGCCTTGGCGGCGAGGAAGGCTTCCTTGGTCGCCTCGGCTTCGGCGACATTGCCCAGGGCGGAATGCGCGACGCATTTGGCGTACAGCATCATCGCCGTGGTCGAGCAGTAAAGCTCCTGGTCCTCGGGCAGGTCCTGTTCGAGGATTTCGTTCCATTTGCCGAAGCGGACCAACACATGCTGTTTCATCGGCAGATAGCCCTCGAGAAAATCGGCCATCGGCGGCGAGGGGATGCGCAGCACCTCCTCGGGCATGGTGTCGATCAGCTCCTGGGCCGCCTCGATCGCCGGCGTATACTGGCCGAGGAACATGGCGCCGTAGATCACGAAGTGAAAATTGTGAGTGCGATACATCGTATAGACATTCATCGCCCCCTCGCGTTTCAGATATTCGCGGTCGGCGACGATGGCTTTCTGATTGTAGACCACCACGTCGCGGTAATTGCCGCAGAGCACATCGATATGGGTCGGCATATGGGTGAGGTGACCACTGTCGGGCACGATCTCGCGCAACCGGTCGCCGGCCCGCAAGGCCAGTTCCGGGAAGGGCGACATCTCCATCAGATGCACATAAAGATGCAACATCCCCGGGTGGTTCCAGCTTCCCGGCAGGTCGCGGAACGCGCTCTCCAACACCTCTCGCGCCTCGGCGGTGCCGGCGCCCTCGGCGATCCGGCCGGTCGGCAGATCCCACATCTTCCAAGGCGTCTCGTTCATGATTGCCTCGACAAAGACCGTCCGCGCCTCCAGGTCATCCGGGTATTGCCGTAGGACCTCGCGCATGGTGTTGGTGAAGTCCTTGTCCCAGGGACGCAGATCCTCGATCGGCTCGCGCTGGGGATAGCGCGCGCGCAGGGCCTCGATCATCGACCTTTCGAACGCGGTGACGCCGTCGAGGTTGCCGAGCGCGCCCTCGGTCGCGTCATAGGCCGCCTCAAGCGCGCGGGCGCGGCCCTTGGGATCAAGACGGTGCCAGGGCAGGTTGTAGTTGGGCCCAACGGCGTAGGCGAGGCCCCAATAGGCCATGGCGCAGCTCGGATCGGCCTCGATCGCCTTCTTGAAGCAGCTCACCGCCTCGCCGTGATTGTAACCAAAGGTCCAGTTCAGTCCTCGGTCGAACCAAGTCTGGGCATCCGGCGACGTCGTGGTGATTTTCCGCCCATACTCGCCGAGATCGAAATAATCCATCTTGCAATCCTCGTTTCGTCGCCCGTTTCGTTTCCGCACTCTAATGCGGAACCCGGCGCGCGGGAAACCGGGAATGGGGTTGTATCACGCCGATGGTGATTGTTCCGCGCCCATCCTCGCGCCTCCGCCGCCGCCTCGGCGCGTGTTGGATCGATCGCCCAACCGGCGTCTGTCACCCTTCCGTCGCCCCTGTGTAAACAGGGGCTTCTCATCTCTTGCCCCAAGCCCCGGCTTTCGCCGGCGCGACGGGGTGGGGGGCTCTTCTTCGTCGGCGCATGAAGCGGAAAAATCCGGAACGCGATCTCGCTTGATGGTGATCGCGTGATATCGTGACCGCATGTTCCGCTTGATCTCAACCATCGACCGCTTCTCCTCCAGTCTTGGTGTTGCCGCCGCGACATTGGTGGTGCCGCTCGGGCTGATCATGACCTATGAGTCGCTGGCGCGGTTCGCCCTCAACCTGCCGACATTCTGGGCTTATGAGTT
>JADHLJ010000175.1 GCA_016780745.1 Alphaproteobacteria bacterium
CAAGCGAGCGCACGGCGCGCCGCCTGGCGATGGCCTGGGGCGTTCACGCGGTGCATATCGATAACGAGGAACGCTTCTCCGCCGTCGTCAAACGCGCGGTGGAGACCGCCAAGGCGCATGAATTCGCGGAATCCGGCGACAAGATCATCATCACCGCCGGTGTTCCGATGGGCACGCCGGGCTCAACCAACGTGCTGCGGATCGAGCGGGTTCCCTGACGAGCCCGACGCCAGCGGCTAAGGCACGTCGACCAGGATCACCTCGCTATCGGCCTCGGCGGTGATGACCACCGCCTCTTCTTCGTGGATCGAGGCGCCATCGCGTTCCCCCAAAACCACGCCGTTAACCGCGACGCTTCCCTTGGAAACCACGAGATACGCACGTCGCCCCGCCCCCAAGGCATGGCTCACGCTTGATCCCGCGTCAATCTTCGCGCCAAGGACCGCCGCGTCCTGATGGATGGGCAAGGCCCCGGACCCGGAATCGCCCCCGCGCCCGGAGGCCAGAACCGTGAACGCCCCGGTCGCGCGGGTCGGAAAGGCCTTGGTCTCCCATCCGGGCGCGTGACCGGCCCGGTCCGGCTCTATCCAGATCTGGAATATCCGGGTGATATCCGGCTCTCGGTTGTATTCGGCGTGCACGATACCGGTTCCGGCATGCATCACCTGAACATCGCCGGCCTCGGTGCGGCCCTGGTTGCCCAACCGATCGATATGAGTGATCGCCCCCTCGCGCACATAGGTAATGATCTCCATGTCGCGATGAGGATGCGGGTCGAAACCGGTGCCGGGCTGGATCGTATCGTCGTTCCAGACCCGCAGCACGCCGCACCCCATGCGGGCTGGATCATGATAGTGGCCGAAACTGAAATGATGGCGCGCCGAAAGCCAGTCGATATCAAGGCCACCCAAACTCTCAAACGGGATCGCGGTAATCATGCAACGCTTCCAATCCTTAATGCCAGCCGCCGAACCCAATCCCCGATACGGGGTCCGCGCGACCGCCTATAGATCGGCGGGAACATCCGAGTCACAATAGACGCGATCGACAACATATCGTTTCCAAAGGGAAACATTGATGAAAATTGGCAACATCGCCGGCCTGGCGGTTTTCGCGAAAGTCGTTGAGTTTGAAAGCTTCTCCAAGGCGGCGGAAGATCTCGGCCTGTCCAAGTCGGCGGTGTCCAAACAGATCGCCGCGCTGGAGGAGCGCCTGGGCGCGCGGCTGCTCAATAGGACCACCAGACGCCTGAGCGTCACCAATGCCGGCGCCCGACTTTTCGAACGCTGTCGATTGATCGTGGCGGAGATCGAAGCCGCCGAACTCGAGGCCGGCCAGTTGCATTCCCGGCCGACGGGCGTTCTCAAGGTAACCGCCGGAATGTCGCTCGGGCATCTGGACCTCGCCCCGGCGTTTTCGGGATTCCTGGAGGCCTATCCGGAGTTGAACATGGAACTGGCGCTCAACGACCGGATCGTCGATCTGATCGAGGAAGGCTATGACGTGGCGCTGCGCATTGGTGAGTTGGAAACCTCCAGCCTGATGCAACGCAAACTTACCGATATCCGCCTTGTGACCGTCGCCTCGCCGAGTTATCTCGCGCGCCATGGAGAGCCCCGGCATCCCTCCGAACTTTCGAACCATGCCTGTATCAGCTACAGCTATGTCTGGGCCGGCGGAGCGTGGCGTTTCAAGATGCCCGATCGCTCACACCGGTTCCGCATCACGCCTCGGGTACAGGTAAATAACGGCGACGCCATGGCCCGGATGGTCGAGGCCGGAAGCGGGATCACCCAACTGCCGACCTTTCTGGTCCATGAGGGCGTGCGGAGCGGTAAGTTGAAAACCATTCTCGCCCCCTTCGAGCCGCCACCTCTAGGCTTGCACGCGATCTATCCGCAAAGCCGCAACCTGTCCGTCAAGGTTCGGGTCTTCATCGATTTTCTGGCCAAGCATTTCACTGGAACGCCCCGTTGGGACGAGGTTTTCGAGGCCGCTTCGAAAACCTGAAGGGTCAGGCGCCTTCGCGCCGCCACGCGATCGTCGCCAGGCCCAGGATCAGCATGAGAACCAGAAGATCCGGCATCAACGGCGTCAAACTGACACCGGTGACCACGTAATCCTCGTTGGCCCGGAGCCCGATCCAGTCCCGACCCGCGGTCGCGCGACCGGGTCGCACCCGCCGCAATCCCGGAAAGCCGTCCTCCGCCGTCCAGTGCAAGCCACCGCCGGTGGCCTCGACGATCGGCGCGAGTTTCGCCTCGCTGGTTCGAAGGTCGGCGAATTCGACCGGGTTGAGCGCGCCCACCGCCGCCAGTCGGATCAGCTCACCATCGCTGAAACCATGTAGGCCGACTTGATCGGTCTCGAAACTGGCGGTCCCCAGGCCCGGCGCCGTCACCGTGAGCGGCACGGTTTCGGTCGTCCCATCCGGGCGGGTCATCGTCACTGGCGTGAGGTCGGACTCCAGCGAGCGGCGCTTAATATCGATCCGGCTACCTTGGACAACCGCGCTCAGATCGTTTTCCTCGAGCTCCGGCTCCTTCATCAGCCAATGCGCGGTCCGGCGCAGCATCTCCGCCTGAGGCCCGCCGCCCTCGTAGCCACGGCTCCACAGCCAGATATGATCCGACAAAAGATGCGCGACCCGGCCTTCGCCGACCCGGTCCAGGATCAGCAGCGGTTTCTCCTCGGCCCCGTCGATCAGCACCACGCCGCGATCCGGCGTCGCCTCGATCTGACGTAGCCAGCGCCCCCAACTCGCCTCCTCGACCCTGGCGCCATCCGCGTCCAGACGCCCGCCCCGCGCGAGCCCCGAGGTGACGGGATGACGATAGCCGTTATCGGTGATGCGAGGCCGGAATCCTCTTTCAATGATCTGGCCGGTCGGAAAGGCCGGCAGAATGTCCCGCAACGGCGAGTTCGCCAGGCTGAGCCGGGTGGCGAAGGTCGGTCCCGACGCCTCCAACAATGCCCCGCCCTTGCGGACATATTCCACGATATTGGCCAGATAGGCGCGCGGCAGCACCCCTCGCCGGCGATAGCGGTCGAAGATCACCAGATCGAATTCATCCAACTTCAGCTCAAACAGTTCCCGCACCGGAAAGGCGATCAGGGACAGCTCGCGGATCGGCGTTCCGTCCTGCTTTTCCGGCGGGCGCAGAATCGTGAAATGAACCAGATCAACCGACGGATCCGCCTTCAGGAGGCTACGCCAGGTACGTTCACCGGCGTGCGGCGCTCCGGAAACCAGCAGCACGCGGAGCCGGTCTCGCACGCCGTTGATCGCGTGGACCATGCGGTTGTTGATCGTCCCCAACTCTCCATCGCGGGATTCCGCGACCAACTCGACAATCGTCTCGCCACCATGCTTCAGCGGCACCTTGATCTCGTGAGAGCGATTGGCCGGAACCATCAGCTTGGCGACATCCTCGCCATCCAGGCGCAGGATCACCGGGATCGAGGTGCCGTCGGCGACGCCGTTATCCTCCAGGCGGATGCTCATCGAGACATCGCGGCCCACCATCCCGAATGAGGGCGCTCGCTCGACCCGAAGCAGGCGGTCACTCTCGCCGCGCTCTCCGGTCAGCAGAACGTGGAAGGGTGCCGGCAGGTCATCCCGCGCCGCCGCGTCCTTGGCGTCATGAACCTGGCCGTCGGTAATCGCGATCACACCGGCGAGCCGGCGCTTGGGGATGTCGGAAACCGCGCGGTTGACGGCTTCCATAAGACGCGTGCCGCCCTTGCCGCGCGCCTTCTCGGACTCGCCAATCTTTCCGGTCAGCCGGATCGTGCGAACTTCCAGATCACGCATCGGCGCGAGGGCGGCGTCGATGCGCGCCAAGGCATCGGTCGTCGCCGCCGGTCGCCCGCCGATACCCTGGCTCGGGGTCTCGTCCACCACGATCACCGCGACATCGGGCTTGGGGTTGCGCTCCTCGTTGACCAGCGTCGGGTTGACCAGCGCGGCGAGCAAGGCCGCTAGCGTGCCGAGCCGCCAGCCCATGCCGCTGGCCCGGCGCCAGAAACCGGCGATGATCAACCCGATCCCGACAAATCCGGCCAGAGCGAGGATCTCCCACGGGATCAATGGGTCGAACGCGATATTGGTCGCGCCGCCGATCATTGGCCCAGCCTTTCCAGGATCGACGGCACGTGCACCTGATCGGCTTTGTAGTTACCGGTCAGCGCGTACATCATCAGGTTGACCCCGAAGCGGAAGGCCATCTCGCGCTGCAACTCACCGCCCGGAACGACGGGCAAGGCAAATCGGCCGCTCTGGTCGCGGGCCCAGGCGCCGCTCCAATCGTGGCTACCGATGATGACCGGCGTGACTTCGCCGCTCGCCGCGTCCTGCTGATCCTGGATCCAGATCTGTCCGCCAGTGAAACGTCCCGGAAAATCCGTCAGGAGATAGAACGCCTTGGTCAGCACATGCCCGGAGGGCACCGGCGTCAGCGGCGGGATATCCAGGTCTCGGCTGAGCGCCCGCAGTCGGCGCATTCCGGCGCCGCCGCCGGACAACCCGCCCTCGTATTGATCGCGGGTGTCGAACAGGATGGTGCCGCCATTGCGCATGAAAGCGTTCACGCGCGTGACCGCCTCTTGGGAGAGCGGCGGCTGGTCCGGCGAAATCGGCCAATAGAGTAGCGCGAAGAAGGCCAGCTCATCGGTTTCGATGTCGATGCCCACCGGCTCCGCCGGCTCGATCGCGGTGCGCCGGATCAGGACGTCCGACAACCCGGCGAGGCCGGAACTGCTGAGGATATCAACGGCATCATCGCCGGTGATCACATAGGCCAGACGGGTGTCCAGGGTCGCGTCGAGGGCGAAGGCGTCGTGCTCTTTTTCAATGATCTGCGCCATCACTGACCCCAGAGGCAGGACCAACCCAGCAAGCAACAGCGCGAAAACCAAAGCCGGACCAATGGATCGGACCGCCGGCGCGCGGGCCGTGAGGAGGCCGCGCATGATCAAGGTGACAAGTAAATCGATCAGGAACAGCGCCAGCGCCGCCGCCAACAGGGCCGGCTGGAAATCGAATTCCTCGCCGGTCGTGTAGCCCCGTTGGATAACACCGCTCGGCGGCGCGGGTTGCGGCTGGAAGCTTTCGGGATCAATCGCGAGGTTGAGGGCCCGGCGCGAGGCCTGGGTACCGTAATAGCCCGGCGGCTGGCTCGGCCCCACCGATGGCGGCGCGTCGCCCTCGCCCATCGACAGCCCGCGCGCGGTCGCCGGCGGCGCGCCCAACACGCCAAACCCGTCGAGGCTTTCCAGCGGCGGTAGATCCTCGCCGCCCCGGGCCCCGGCGATACCCGAGCTGAGCGAGACGACGCGGCTCAACATATCCACGAATAGCCCGGTCAGCGCCAGATCGCTCCATTCCGGGGTCGCCGTCGTGTGAAACAGCACCAGCCAGCCCTCGCCCTGGCGCCGCGCGGTCACGATCGGCGTGCCGTCGGCAAGCCGCGCCCATGTCTTCTCGTCGAGATCGATGGACGGTTCAGCCAGGACCTGGCGGCGCACGACGACATCGCCGTAGCTGTCCATCTCGGCGAAAGGGCCTTCGGGGCTGAAGCCGGTCACCGACAAGGGACGCGCCCAGGATAGCGCCCCACCCAAGGCCCGATCACCACCTCTAAGCCGCGTCGGAACCAAGTCGTCCGTCCCGAGCCCCCTGGTGTCGAGACTGGCCGCGGCCAATCGGGGGCCGGCGAACCGAATGAGCACCCCGCCGGCCTCGATCCAGGCCGATAGCCGCCGTCTGTCGTCACTCGGCACGATGCCGACATCCGCCAGAATAAGCGCCGAGGAGCCACCCCGCAGGAGCGCGCCAAGGCTTCCCCGGGTGACCTCGCTGAACGGCGACAAGGCGCGTTCCAGATAATACAACTCGTCCAGCAAGGGTTGCTTGCCGTCAAAGGCGGTTTCCGACACCAGGCCCACCGGACGGCGCTTGAAGGCATCGTCCAGCAACACCACCCCCGCCGCCGTCGACTCGCCCTCGATTTCCAGGCGGGCGATATCGTTTCGCAACTCAACCGGAAGCGAGATTTCAACCTCGGTCCGTCGCTCCGCCGCCGCGAACTCACCGGCGACGCTGGTCAGGACCCGACCATCGTTCGCGATCGCCCGGATCACGATCGGCTGAGCGAGACCGCTGGCGAGGCGAACCGCCTCCACCGAAATCTCGCGCCCGGCGCTGGTCGGCGGCACCAGAATACGCGGAGCGCTATCCTCATCGGCGAAGATCGTCAGCGAGCCGAGCCGCCGCAACAGAGCGATCAACGCGTCCTCGCCCGGATCGAGGATATCGTTGCCGAGCCAGACCACATCGGCGGGCGCCGGTGGCGGCGCGGCGGCGATGGCCTCGGTCAGCGGCGCGAGCGTCGACGGCCGCGGCCTTGGCTCCATCGCCTTGATTATCGAGCGCGCCTCGGTGGAGGTCAGAGGCTTATCCAAGGCCCGGTCGTCGTCCGGCGTCCATGTCGAGCGGATCAAATGGATTGGCCGATCATCGCGCTCCGCCCGGTCGATCAGACCTTCCATTGCCCTCACCCGGCTTTGCCAATCCGCCGCCGCCGCCCAATCGTCGTCGACGACAATCACCAACGCGCCGGAGCCCGGCAAATCCTCGCCCGCGTTACGGATCGGATGGGCCAGCGCCAGGATCACCAAGGCGGCGAACAATAACCGCAAGAGCAACAGCCACCAGGGCGCGGTATCCGGGGTCTCCTCGGTCGATCGCAACCGGTAAAGCAGGCGAATCGCCGGGAACCGCTCCATTCTCGGAGCCGGCGGGGTGACCCTCAGCAGCAGCCAAAGCACCGGCAAACCCGCAAGCGCGGCGAGCATCCAGGGATTGGCGAAAGCAAGGGAGCCGAGCGCGAGCATTCGCCGTCACTCCCAGACCACTGTTTTGGAAAGCGCGCCGTAGAGCGACAGCAGCGCCGCGTCCGCCGGTTGATCGGTATTGTAGCCGGCGAAACTCCAGCCGAAAGTCGCGACCAGATCCTTCAGCGCCTCGCGGTGCAGGGCCAGTTTCTCGCGATACTCATCGCGCACCCGGTCGGCGCGGCGCAACAAATGCGGGGCCTCGTCCTCGATTCCCTCGAAGCGAATCCGCCCGGCGAAGGGGAAGCCCTCTTCCGCCGGATCGAGAATTTGCAGGCAATGGCCGACGCATCCGCGCGCCGCCAGGACGGCGATCGCCTCGCGATAGGCCGCGATCGGCTCCAGGAAATCGGCGATCAGAACCACCCCGGCAAACCGCGGCAAGGGCTCCGCCGGCGGCACGCTGGCGCCGCCATTGGACATCATCATCGCCTCGATAAACAGGTTGAGACCGACGCGCCCGCCCCGGGCCGGCATCCCCTCGCCCAGCAGGCCGACATTCTCGCCGCCATTGGTCAGCAGGATCGCCAGCGCCGCCGCCAGCACGTCGGCGCTTTCGGCCTTCTCGAGGATGTCACGGCGCGAGCGGTATCGCATCGAGGGCGAGGAATCGCGCCAGATCCAAACACTCTGCGCCGCTTCCCACTCATTCTCGCGCACGAAGACATCCGACCCGCGGGCCGAGCGCCGCCAATCGATATGCCGGGTCTCGTCGGATTGCTGATAGTGGCGGAACTGCCAAAAACTCTCGCCCTGGCCGGCGCGGCGACGGCCATGCAGACCTTGCGAGACGGTCGCGGCGACGCGCTCCGCCCGCACCTGCAGGGGAGGAAGCCGACTGGCGAGCGCTTCTGATTGCTGTCTGATCACGTCGGGCCCGACATCACAGGTGCCGGTCGCAAAGCCGGTCGATCACGCTGTCCAGGGTGACCCCCTCGGCCCGCGCCGCGAAATTCAGGGCCATGCGGTGCCGCAGCACCGGATGCGCGAGCGCGATGACGTCGTCGACCGACGGCGAGATCCGGCCCTGGATGACCGCGCGGGCGCGCACCGCGAGCATCAGCGCCTGACTGGCGCGCGGCCCGGGCCCCCAGGCCACATGGCGGCTGACCTCCTCGACCTCGGTGGTCTCCCGCCGTCCGGCGCGGACAATCGCCAGGATCGCCTCGACAACGCTTTCGCCCACCGGCAGACGGCGCAACAGCGCCTGGGCGGCGATCAGCTCCTCGCCCGACATGACGGCGGAGGCGGTCTCCTCGCCGGCGCCGGTGGTCGCCAGCAGCATGCGACGTTCCGACTCGGCATCGGGATAGCCGACATCGATCTGCAACAGGAACCGGTCAAGCTGCGCCTCCGGCAGCGGGTAGGTGCCCTCTTGCTCCAGCGGGTTTTGCGTGGCCAGCACATGAAATGGCCGCGGCAACGCATGGGTCTGACCGGCCACCGTTACGTTCTGTTCCTGCATCGCCTGAAGCAAGGCCGACTGGGTGCGCGGGCTGGCCCGGTTGATCTCGTCGGCCATCAGGACCTGACAGAAAACCGGCCCGGGCAGGAATCGGAAGCTGCGTTTTCCGGCGGCGTCCTCCTCCAGAACCTCCGAGCCGACGATATCGGCGGGCATCAGATCGGGAGTGCATTGGATACGCTTGTCGTCCAGGCCGAACACCGTGCCCAAGGTCTCGACCAACTTGGTCTTCGCCAGCCCCGGAACACCGATCAGCAAGCCGTGTCCGCCGGCAAGGATGGTAATCAGCGCCTGATCCACCACATGTTGTTGGCCGAAGATCACCCGCTCGACTTGTTGACGGATCTTGCCCATGCGATCGCCCAGGGCATCGATCTCGGCGAGCTGGCGATCTTGGGAAGCGCTATCGAGGGTGGAGGAGTCGGTCATCGGTGTATACTCTCTCGCGCTGGGTTTCGGACGGCGTTATTCAAACTGGAACGAGATTAGGATATCGGTCGACCATGGAGGATAAACAACCTCAATCACCATCTCCAGGCCTAGAGCGTATAGCAGACGCGGTTTCGGGCAAGTCCCAGATCCGTGAGGGCGGCGAAAATCGCCATTTCCAGATGCGGATCGCCCGCGACGGCACCTGGTATTATCAGGGCTCTCCGATCAACCGGATGCCCCTGGTGAAGCTGTTCTCCACCGTGCTGCGGCGCGAGGATGACGGCCGTTTTTGGCTGGTCACCCCGGTGGAGCGCGGTCTGATCGACGTCGATGACGCGCCCTTCACGGCGGTCGAGGTGACCCATATGCCCGGCGCGGCCGAGGACGGAAGCGAGGATATCCTGCGGTTCAGAACCAATCTGGACGCCGAATTCGAGGGCGGCGCGGATCATCCGCTTCGAGTCCTCATCGACCCCGAGACGGAGGAGCCGAGCCCCTATATCCTGGTGCGCGACCGCCTGGAGGCCAGATTGACCCGGTCTGTGTTCTACGAGCTGGCCGAGCTGGCGCGGGAGCGCGAGGTCGACGGGCAGTGGGTTTACGGCGTATGGAGCAAGGGCGACTTTTTTCAACTGGGCCCGGTGGAACAGGAATGCTGACACTCGAGGATTTTAGCAGGACCTTCGATCGCGCCATCGCCGCCGCCGGCGACGGGCCGCCGAAACAGCGTGCCTCGGAGGTAACGCCGCTTGGAGATCACAGCCTGAACCCCGGCATGACGGTCCCGGAAGTCAACCGGCCCGCCGCCGTGCTGGTTCCCATCGTCGGGCGCGAGGGCGAGCCGACGATCCTGCTTACCGAGCGCTCCGCCGATCTGCCGCATCACGCGGGCCAGGTCAGCTTTCCTGGCGGGCGGGTCGAGGAAACCGATATCGATCATATCGACGCCGC
>JADHLJ010000176.1 GCA_016780745.1 Alphaproteobacteria bacterium
CCCTGATCGCCGGGGCGGCGTGCCCCAGACCGAGCCCTTCCTTGCAAGCCAACAAACCCGAAAACCAGCGCCACCGGCGCCACGCGGAAACGCGTCAAAATCCAGCCGACGGAAAACCCTCATGAATGATCCAGGTTAGTGTCGAGGCCAAAATCAGGTGTCATCGAGTTTTCCGCACCAACGTAGTCACCGGTGGGCTGATATGGGAGAGGCACACCGGCACAGTGGGGTTTCAGATTGGTCCGGATGATGGCCTCATAGTTGGTTTACCTTCGGTTTGCCCTTGCGCGTTCCAAAAAGGGACATGCGAGGAAAGTAAGCGCAACTTTAGAACAGACGACTTGCTAGCCGCATGGGTGGACGATGTTCGAGAAATTGGGGCGTTCGAGCTGGTGGCGTTCAAAAGTGGGTACTCAAGGGGCATTGTTGGTGGTCCTGGAATTCCAATAAGGAGCCTGTCCGCCTCGGTTCAAGACGGAAAGGATATTCATCCCGCCGGTTGGTTTTCGGACAATGGCATTACGACCCGTAACGTTGGCTACGAGATTGGGCCCTTTCGGGAATTCCAATATCCTAAGTTTAAAACAATGATGTCTCGCACCCGGGTACTGCTTTGCGGCTCGGTGAGTTCAAGGCGCTTTGATGAGGTTTCGCGCTTTCCTACTTTGCTGAATACTATAAATGAATTAGATGGAGATTCGGCGTTAGTAAACATTGATTCTATAGATGGAACAATAAATGATCGGAAACGTATGCAACATTTACTATCACGCGGATTATTGCACGGCCTAACACATAAAGGCGGGAAAAGTTTTTCCTTCGACGAAAGAATGGATGGTCGATTACGGTGTGCTTTTGTTTTTGAAGGAACATTAAAAGAATATTAAGATTCTCAATTTTCATCAATTAACTCAAAAAGTCCGCAAATTATAATAGATGGCAAGAGAGAAGAGTGGAAAAGCTCGTATTCAAGAATTTATATTTATAAGCCGGCTAATCGTATATTTAGAATTTCCAACCCTATTTCTACCTTATTCCAACGATTCTAGATAAGGATGGGTCAGGCAATGGAAAATACACCATCTTGGGAAGACCTGAGGCTAGGGGCCAACAGGGGTTATTTCGTCGTCGGGGATCCCGTGACAGCGGGGACCCCACCACTACCGCTGGGGTGATCAGTCCGGGGACAGCCACCGAATTGGTTAAGACCTCGCTCGCGGCCTTCGATCCATTATACACCACTTTTGCCTCGTCCTCCCATCCCCCCTCTTCCCCCTAGCCCCCGAGCCGCCTTGGCGTTATAGTCCCGCCGCGTTGGCGGGCGCGCATTCGGCGCCGCCTTCCGAGTACCCTGAACCGTCCCTTTTCGGGGCATTGGCGACCGGGCCGAGGCACACCTCGTCCGGCCACGATCATCGCTGATTTAGGAGAGAAAGCATGACTGCTGGCCAGGACACCATGAAGACACGGCGGACCTTGAGCGCCGCCGGCAAGAGCTATGATTATTACAGCCTCGAGGCAATGGCCGATGGCGGCTATCCCGAGATCCGCACCCTGCCCTATTCGCTGAAGGTGCTGCTGGAGAACCTGCTGCGCTATGAAGATGGCCGCAGCGTCACCACCGACGACATCAAGGCGGTCGCGGCCTGGGTGAAAGAGAAGAAATCCAGCCGCGAGATCGCCTATCGCCCGGCCCGGGTGCTGATGCAGGACTTTACCGGCGTGCCCGCCGTGGTCGACCTCGCCGCGATGCGCGACGCGATGGTCAAGATGGGCGGCAATCCGGAGCAGATCAATCCGCTCTCGCCGGTGGATCTGGTGATCGACCATTCCGTGATGGTCGACAATTTCGGCGCCGCCGATTCTTTCCAGAAAAACGTCGATCTCGAGTTCGAGCGCAATGGCGAGCGGTATGAGTTCCTGCGCTGGGGCTCCGAGGCGTTCCGCAATTTTCGCGTCGTGCCGCCGGGAACCGGTATCTGCCATCAGGTGAACCTGGAATATCTGGCCCAGACCGTCTGGACCAAGGACGAGGACGGCAAGACCGTCGCCTATCCCGATACGCTGGTCGGCACCGACAGCCACACCACCATGGTGAACGGCATGGCGGTCCTCGGCTGGGGCGTCGGCGGCATCGAGGCCGAGGCGGCAATGCTCGGCCAGCCGGTTTCCATGCTGATCCCCGAGGTTGTCGGCTTCAAGCTGACCGGCAAGATGCCGGAAGGCGCGACCGCGACCGATCTGGTGCTGACCGTAACCCAAGCGCTGCGGGCCCAGGGTGTTGTCGGCAAGTTCGTCGAGTTCTTCGGCCCCGGCCTGGACGAGCTGACCCTGGCCGACCGCGCGACGATCGCCAACATGGCCCCGGAATACGGCGCCACCTGCGGCTTCTTCCCGATCGACGCCGAGACCATCTCGTATCTCAAGTTCACCGGCCGCGAGGATGATCGCATCGCCCTGGTCG
Organism: Alphaproteobacteria bacterium; assembly: GCA_016780745.1. GTDB lineage: Bacteria > Pseudomonadota > Alphaproteobacteria > Thalassobaculales > Thalassobaculaceae > JADHLJ01. The sequence continues at coordinate 2,465 of JADHLJ010000176.1, forward strand.
AGGAATATGCCAAGGCGCAGGGCATGTGGCGCGACGCCAGCAGCCCGGATCCGGTGTTCACCGCCTCGATCTCGCTCGATCTGTCGACCGTCGTGCCGTCCATGGCCGGCCCGAAACGCCCGCAGGACCGGGTGCTGCTGTCCGAGGCGGCGAACGAGTTTAACAACAAGGTGCTCGGCGACCTCGGCACCGGGCATGTCCGCTCCATGCCGGTCGAGGGCGAGGATTACGAGCTCTCCGACGGCGACGTGGTGATCGCGGCGATCACCAGTTGCACCAACACCTCCAACCCCTCGGTGCTGATCGCCGCCGGATTGGTGGCGCAAAAGGCCAACGCGCTGGGTCTGAAAGCCAAGCCCTGGGTGAAGACCTCGCTCGCCCCCGGCTCCCAGGTGGTGACCGATTACCTGGAGAAGGCCGGCCTGCAGAGCGAGCTGGACGAGATGGGCTTCAACCTCGTCGGCTATGGCTGCACGACGTGCATCGGTAACTCCGGTCCCCTGCCCGGCCCGCTGGCCCAAGCGGTCGATGGCGGTGATCTCGTGGTCACCTCGGTGCTGTCCGGCAACCGCAACTTCGAGGGCCGGGTCAGCCCGCACGCCAAGGCGAACTATCTCGCCTCGCCGCCGCTGGTGGTTGCCTACGCGATCGCCGGCTCGATGACCAAGGATCTCTATACCGATCCCCTTGGCGAGGATCAGGACGGCAATCCGGTGTTCCTGAAGGACATCTGGCCGACCAACAAGGAGATCGAGGATGTCATGCGGCAAAGCCTGTCGCGCGAGATGTATCGCTCCCGCTATGCCAATGTCTTCCAAGGTCCGGAGGAATGGCGCGCGGTGCAGGCCACGCCGACCATGACCTATGGCTGGAACTCCGGTTCCACCTATGTCCAGAACCCGCCCTATTTCGAGGGCATGCAGGCCGAGCCGGGCGACATCGCCGATATCCTCGGTGCCCGTCCGCTGGCTCTCTTGGCCGATTCCATCACCACCGACCACATCTCGCCCGCCGGCTCGATCAAGCAGGACGGCCCGGCCGGTGACTATCTGATGGAGCGTCAGGTTCGCCCGCTGGACTTCAACTCCTACGGCGCGCGGCGCGGCAATCATGAGATCATGATGCGCGGCACCTTCGCCAATATCCGGCTGCGCAACGAGCTGACGCCGGATATTGCCGGCGGCTACACCAAGCATCAGCCCTCCGGCGAGCAGATGGACATCTACACCGCGTCCATGAAGTACCAGGAAGAGGGTGTTCCGCTGATCGTTGTCGGCGGCAAGGAATACGGCACCGGCTCGTCCCGTGACTGGGCCGCCAAGGGCACCTATCTGTTGGGCGTCAAGGCGGTGATCGTCGAGAGCTTTGAGCGTATTCACCGCTCGAACCTGGTGGGCATGGGTGTTCTGCCGCTGCAGTTCAAGGATGGCGATAGCCGCAAGTCCTTGGACCTCAAGGGCACCGAGACCTATGACATCACCGGCATCGCCGGCGGCATCACGCCGCGGATGGATATCGCGTGCAAGATCACCTACGCGGACGGCTCCACCAAGGATGTCACCTTGCTGTGCCGGATCGATACCGCGGATGAGGTCGACTACTACCGCCACGGCGGCATTCTGCAATATGTCCTCAGAGGCATGCTGAAAGCGGCCTAGGTCGTTTAAAACCACCCCGGGGTGTCCTAGGTTCAGGCACCCCGGGGTTTTTCTTTTCTAGCGCCGAAAATCCGGCGCTCTAGATACCGGAGCACGGTCATGGCCGCCTACCAATACATCTACGTCATGAAGGGCCTGTCCAAGACCTTCCAAGGCGGACGCGAGATCCTGAAGAACATCCATCTCTCGTTCTTCCCTGGCGCCAAGATCGGTGTGCTCGGCGCGAACGGCGCCGGTAAATCGACCCTGCTGAAGATCATGGCTGGGGTCGAGAAGGACTTTCAGGGAGAGGCCTGGGCCGCCGACGGCGTGAAGGTCGGCTACCTGCCCCAGGAACCCGAGCTTGAGGCCGGCAAGACCGTGCATGACATCGTCATGGAGGGCATGGGCGAGACCAAGGCGCTTCTGGACCGCTTCAACGAGGTCAGCGCGCGCTTCGCCGAGGAAATGACCGATGACGAGATGAACGACCTCCTGGCCGAACAGGCCGAGTTGCAGGAGAAGATCGACGCCGCCAATGCCTGGGATATCGACCGGACCATCGACATCGCCATGGACGCGCTGCGCCTGCCGCCGTCGGACGCGGATGTCGGCCCGCTCTCGGGCGGTGAGAAGCGCCGGGTCGCGCTCTGTCGCTTGCTGTTGTCAGCGCCGGACATGCTGCTGCTGGACGAGCCCACCAACCATCTGGACGCGGAATCCGTCGCCTGGCTGCAACGCTTCCTGCATGACTTCCCCGGGACGGTCGTGACCGTCACCCATGATCGCTACTTTCTGGACGAGGTTGCCGGCTGGATCCTCGAGTTGGATCGCGGCCAGGGCATCCCCTATGAGGGCAACTATTCCGGCTGGCTCGAGCAGAAGCAAAAGCGGTTGCTTCAGGAGGGCCGCCAGGAAGCCTCGCGGGCGCGCATTCTGGCCGACGAGTTGGAATGGGTGCGCTCCTCGCCGCGCGCGCGCCAGGCCAAGAGCAAGGCCCGCCTCGGCGCTTATGAGGCCCTCTTGGCCCAGAGCCAGGAGAAGGCCCAGGACAATGCGCAGATCGTCATCCCCGCCGGCCCGAGATTGGGCGATATGGTCATCGAGACCGAGGGACTCGGCAAGGGCTTCGCGGATCGGCTGCTGATCGACGATCTCAGCTTCAAGCTGCCGCCAGGCGGCATCGTTGGGATCATCGGCCCGAACGGCGCCGGCAAGACGACGCTGTTCCGGATGATCACCGGCAATGATACGCCCGACCAGGGATCGATTAGCGTCGGAGATACCGTCAAGCTCGGCTATGTCGATCAGTCACGGGATTCGCTCAAGGCAACCGCCACCGTTTTCGAGGAGATCTCCGACGGCCAGGAAGAGATCGAACTCGGCAAGCGCAAGATGAATAGCCGCGCCTATTGCGGCCTGTTCAACTTTCGCGGCCCGGATCAACAGAAGAAGGTCGGCCAACTCTCCGGCGGCGAGCGAAACCGCGTGCATCTGGCCAAGATGTTGAAATCAGGCGCCAATGTCATCCTGCTTGACGAGCCGACCAACGATCTTGATGTCGACACCTTGCGCGCCTTGGAAGAAGCCTTGTTGGAATTCGCCGGTTGCGCTGTCGTGATCACCCATGACCGCTGGTTCCTGGACCGCATCGCCACCCATATCCTCGCCTTCGAGGGCGACAGTCACGTGGAATGGTTCGAGGGCAACTATCAAGCCTATGAGGAAGACCGGAAGAGTCGTCTGGGCGCCGTCGCGGACCAACCCCATCGGATCAAATACAAGCCGATCGTGCGTAACTGACGAGAACCTGGCCCACCGCGGCGCGTTGGGCCAGTCCGTCGGAATAGTTGTGGCGGAATAGCTGTGGCGGAATAGCTGTGGCGGGCTAGCTGTCGGAACGAAGGTTCGTCAGATTTTCCCGCATGGCGTCGATCAGCGCCGCGATCTTGCCACCATTGCGCTGGATCACCGAGTTGTACTCGTTGCGCTGGCTGATCCCCATGCTGACGCCCTCGATCACGACATCGACGATCTTGAAACTGTCATCCTTGGGTAGCAGTCGCCAGGTGACGTTGATACTGGAACCGGAGCGTTTCGGGTCATAGATTTGCGAGTTCACGAAAACGTATTTGCGCTTCCCCAACTGGTGCCCGACCACCTTGATCTGCTGGCCGGAATAGTCGTTAAACCGTTTGGAATACGTGAAAACGATAATCTTTTCGAACAGCTCCAGATACTCGGTGCGTTGCTCCGGCGTGGCGAGGTTCCAATTGCGCCCAAGCACGAATTGCCCGATCCACCGCATATCAAAACCGTTGCTTAGAAGCTTGGCGAACCCCTCGCGCTTGACCTCGGGTGGCATGTCCTTATCAGAGACCAGGGCAATCGCCTGGGCACTAAGGGTGTCGATAAAAGCCTCGGCGCGTTGCCCTTCGTTCCCGGCACGCGCGCCGGCCGCCACAAAAACCGTCGCGAAAATGATTAAGGCGAATGCCCTTAAACCGGCCATGGCCATCCTCATTTGCTGAAACTCACTCAACTACCCACCGGAGGAACTTAGCGGCGCGCCGGCTTCCGGCGTCGGCAAATGACGATCGAACTCCTCGGACAGATCCGGTGTCGATTCATCAATGGGAATGATGCCGTTGTTTACCGCCGCCCTGCGTTGTTGGCGATAAATGCTACGAACCTTCGCGTAGAAGTCGATGGAGTCGTTGCGGAGATCGTCGATACGATCAAAATTCTCGGCGCGAAAATCGACCGCCTGCACCACCCGCCGACCGATCCCGAAGGGCCTACGGAAGTCACGTTTCCCAAGATATGTGAACGGATCGATGAAATAGTCGACAACCAACCCCGCCGTATCCCTAGCCGTCGAGGGACCAAGCAGCGGAAGCATCAGGAACGGTCCTTCCGAGACGCCATACACGCCCAGGGTCTGACCGAAGTCTTCCTCGCGGTACGGCAATCCAAGTCCATCGGCGGCGTCGACGATACCGAGCAGCGCGCCATTGACCACAAACCGCGCCGAGGTCACTTTCGCGTGATCCCAGTCACCCTGCATTACATCATTAGCCAAGATCACCGGCGATTTCAGCCAACGCAGAAAATTCCGCACAACATCGCGAATCGGATCCGGGACAGCTTCCTTGTAAACGTATGAAACCGGCCGCAGGACCGCCTGGTCCAACACATCGTTGACCGCGAAAATCGCGCGGTTCACTGGCTCTATCGGATCGTTGTTATCGGCCACCCCATCCGAGGTCGCCGAAGCACAAGCGCCGAGCATCAAAGCGCCACAAAGCGCGGGGCCAAGTCGGCTCCAGCGCGCGAGTCGCGGCGCCAAGCTTCTCGATAGCGTCCCGCCATTCTCGACCGACATATCGTATTCCGCCGCCAGCATTCGAGACCGACCTCGACTTCCGTTTCCAAGCGTGTTCGCCAAGGTCAAGAACGACATTCGCGAGACTGCCTTAAACCAATGACTTAGCATACGTCCACCCAGGCTGACCAGTGGCACGCGGGAAGCAGACGAACGCCTATCGGGAGAATGTTGCAAAAATATCGCTATATTGGGTGAGAAGCCACACATCGGCGATTTATCGGGTTCGCCGCGCCATGGCATAGGCCCGTCGCTGCCACTCCGCCGCGCCGACGGCTCTATACAGCCTGCCCGATTGCATCAGCAGCGCCGTCGCCGTTGCGTTATCCTGATTGATGCTCAGAGCCCCGATCTGGAACAGCGCGTCGGCCTCGCCAATTCGATCGCCGGCCTGCTGAAACAGCCCGCGCGCCTCGGCATAGGCCATCTGGGCCTGTGGCAGATTGTCCTGCAACGCCTCCAGATCACCGATCGCCCGCACGGCCCCCGCCTCCTGCGCCAGATCGCGCAGGCTTCGGTACATCGTTCGCGCGGAAACGAAATTCACCCGCGCGCGATCCGCGTTGTCCATGAGCAGGTCCAATTGCCCCAGATCCATCAAGGTCTGGGCCTGGTCCCTGGCGCCCCCGACATTTTGATAGTGGCCATAGGCCTCCTTCATCGCCTCTCGAGCCTGGCGGTTTCGCCCCTTGGCGGTTTCCACATGACCGCGTCCCTTCAAGGCATCCGCCATCGCGCCAAGCGACTGGGCGGTCTTCGCAAGCGCCAGGGCGCGTTCAAACAACCCCCGCGCCTCGTCCAGACGTCCGGCAAGCCGCTCCATCTCTCCCAACCCGATGAGCAGCCGCGCCTCCAGCCCCTTGTCATTCGCGTCCGTGAAATGATTGCGGGCGGCGACACCATTGGCGCGCGCATAGTCAAAACGGATGATGGATCGCCGCAGATCGCCGCGCCCCGAGAGCAAATCGCTATTGCCGACTCGGAGCCCGGCATCCCGATACCGATCGGCTCCCTCAAGCGCCGAAGCCTGCGCCTCGGCCGGCCGCGAGAGCATGCGATAGATATCGGTGATGGCCATGCGGACATGGCCCTCGCCGATAAAGTCGCCGGTGCGCCGATACAGCGTGAGCGCGCGCTCCAACCGATTCTGCGCCTCGCTGGTTTTCCGGGTTTGGCGATCGAGTTCCGCCCGGCAGAACAGCGCGTGCGCCTCGCCGGTACGGTCGGCGGACTGGGTGAAAAGGAACCTCGACTGATCGTAGGCGCCGCTGGCTTCGTCATTCTGGGTTAGCTTGGCGCAGCATTCCGCGTAGTTCAGAAGGGCATTGCCCTGCCCCATACGGTCATTGGCTTCCTCGAAAAGCCGACGGGCCTCGTGAAAGGACTGCTTGGCCGGCTCATGGTTGCGCAGCCCCATGTCGAGCAAGCCCAACTCCAGATACCCCTGCCCCTGTCCACGGGGTTTCCCGGCGGTTTGGTAAACCTCGATCGTATCCGTAAAGATTTTCCGGGCCGCCTCGGCGTTGCCGTTCTCCAGCTCCAGCTGCCCGAGGCTCAACCGAGTATCGGCATAGCCTTCCTGTTCTCCGGCTTCCTTGAAGAGCTGCGCCGCCTCTTGATAGTTTTTTCGCGCATCGTCATCGAGACCGAAAATGCGGAAACCTTCGCCCTGCGCCCAAAGGCGGCCCGCGGTCGCCACCGGCCCGGTGCTAAGGGCACCGCCGGAGCGCATCGCCTGAATACCGCCGGAACGTTGAATGTTCCGAGAAACCGCCCAGTCGACGAAAAGGCCGGCGAGACCAAAGAATCCCGCGACGGCGGCAACAAGATGTTGAAAGTTCGGCGCTCGGCCGATGGTGAAGAAATAGCTGGCGAGCACGGCAATGGCGGTCAGGCCGAGAATCGTGAGCCGGCGCTGCCAGGTTCCGAGACTGCCTCGTCGTTTCGCGCGACCTATCGCTGTTCGCACCGGAGTTCACCGCTTTCGAATGGTCGGGAGTGGAGGAGCGACGTTAGGTTCGCCTCGACCGCCAACATCTCGCATTTTAAATACTTACGGGATTTTGTCCCGCTCTTTCGTCTCGGGATCACCATCACCCTTCATATACCATCGAAATAGTGGCTTGGAGAGCATTGGCAATATGTAGATCGGGAATTGTACCACGCCGAGGTAAAGCCACATATCCTCGGCGGCGCCCGCCCCGACAACCGGAAGCAATAGCGCGAAGTTGCGATTGCCGCTGGCCAAGG
>JADHLJ010000177.1 GCA_016780745.1 Alphaproteobacteria bacterium
ATGGGAAATCCTTTCCGGTGGATCAGCGGCCGCGGATGCGGGGATCAAGCGCGTCGCGCAATCCGTCGCCGATATAGTTCACGCTCAGCACGGTGAGCGAAATCGCCAATCCCGGCCAGATCACCCGGGCGGGGTTGATATTGAGAAACGGTACGCCGTCAAACAGCAAACGGCCCCAGGTCGGAAAATCCGAGGGAAAGCCGAGGCCAAGAAAACTCAACGCGCTCTCGGTGATGATCGCCGCCGCCACGCCGAGCGTCGCCGAGACCATGATCGGGCTCAACACGTTGGGGAAAATATGGCGGAAAATCATCCGATGCGAGCGGGTGCCGATGCTGCGCGCCGCCAGCACGAATTCTCGCTCCTTGATCGCCAGGACCTCGCCGCGCACGATCCGCGCGGTCTGCATCCAACTGGTGATCCCGATCACGAAAACGATGAGAATGAAGATGCCGATTTCGGGCCCGAACAACGATCGCAAAGTGTCCCGGAACAGCATGATGATCACCAGCAGCAGCGGCAGGATCGGCAACGCCAGAAACAGATCCGTCAACCGCATAAGCACGCCGTCGAGCCGCGCGAAAAACCCGGAGATGACCCCCACCAGGGTACCGAGCGACAAGGACAAGGCCATCGCCGTGACTCCCACCGCCAGCGAGGTGCGCCCACCGGCCAAGACCTGGGCGAACATATCGCGGCCCAGATTGTCAGTGCCCATCGGATGGGCCAGCGACATGCCCTGATTCTTCGAGCGATAGTCGAGATACTGCGGGTCGATGTCGTGAATATAGGGGCCGAGTAGCACCGCCAGGACGATGAAGGCGAACACCCCGACGCCGGCCATGGCCCCCTTGTGGGACCGGAACTGATGCCAGACATCCAGCCAGAGCGAACGATGCCTGAGTTCAACTTCCTCCGCCCCATCCACCGCCCCGGCGGCGAGGGCTCTGCCTTGCACTGAATCAGTCATAGCGGATCCTCGGGTCAAGCATGCCGTAGAGAAGATCGGCGATCAAATTGAACACAACGATCAGTACCGCGAAGATGAAGGTCACGGTCTGAACCGTCGGAATATCCGCGCCCTCGATGGCCCCGATCAGCAATTGACCGACCCCGTTGATGCGGAAGATCTGCTCGGTGATGATCGCGCCGGCGAATGTCGTCGGCAGACCGAGCGCGATCACGGTGACGACGGGGATCATGCTGTTTCGCAGCACATGGATCAGGATCACCACCGGCTCGCCCATCCCCTTGGACCGGGCGGTGCGAACATACTCCTGGTTCAGATTGTCCAGCATCGACGAGCGCATGAAGCGGCTCAGCTGGGCCGCGTTGAACAGCCCGAGCACCATGACCGGCATGATCATCTGCTTGAATTGGGCGACGAAACTGTCGTAGTCGCGAACCTCGAGCGTGGTGTCGTAGATCGACGGCAGCCAGCCGAGCACGACACTGAAGATCACGATCATAACCGTCCCGGTGAAGAAGGTCGGGACCGAAAACCCGATCATCGAGATGAAGGTGCCGACCTGATCGAAGATCGAATATTGCTTATAGGCCGAGATCACCCCGATCGGCACGGCGATCAGAATCGCCACGATATACGAGACACCGACCACCGAGAGGGTCTGCGGCAACCGGGCGGCGATAAGATCAACCACCGGCGCCCGGGTCGACCAGGACCGCACCCTAAGCCGGTCCTCGGAATTACCGATCTCGATACCCCAGAACTGTTCGATCAGGTTGAGTGGCTCATTGACCAGGAATTGCTCGAGCCATCGGAGATAACGAATGTGAAAAGGTTCGCCCAGGCCGAGACTGAGCTTGATCATCTCCCGGACTTCCTCGGGAATGGTCAGCGGCAATTGGGCGGTCGGGTCGCTCGGCGCGAGGTCGAGCAGCGCGAATATAATGAAACTAATCACCAACAGCGTCGGGATCGCGAATAGCAAGCGCCGTATCGCATATCGAAACATGGCATCCCCGGTTCGTTGTTGGCGTTAAAGGCGGTGGCGAAAGGCAAAGAGGAGAACGGAGGGCGGCCCGCTTGATGGCGGACCGCCCGGAACCTAACCGTTCCTACTTCTTGCGGTGCCAGTCCTGGATGTTCCAGGGCGTGGCGTCCCACACGTTCGGATACGCGCCGCCGCCGAGCGTGTTGGCCCGGGCCGCGACACCGCCGCGATGGATCAGCGGAATGATCGCGCCATAGTCGATGAGCATGTCGTTCATCTTCTTGGCGATGATCGCGCGTTCCTCGATGGCCGCCGTCTCGGCCAGTTGCGCCGCCAGCTTGTCATATTCCGGATCGCAGTAGCGCGGCATGTTCTGGCCGATCCACTGGGTATCCGGGCTGGGCATCTTATCGCAGGTCCAGCGCAGCATGTAGTTCTCGGGGTCGGTTCCGTTGAAGTTGTTGGTGTACATCTCGATATCCGAGAAATGCTTCTGGAACGTGTCCGGACTGGACTGATCGCCACCGAAGAAGACCGAGGCGCTGATGTTCTTCAGCTCGGTCTCGACGCCGATTTCCTGCCACATCTGCTTGATGAAGGCTTGGGTGCCCTGACGAACCGAGTTGGTCGAGGTTTGATACAGGATCGAGAGCCGCACGCCGTCTTTCTCGCGCACTCCGTCCGAGCCGCGTTTCCAACCCGCGTCATCCAACAGCTTGTTGGCGCCGGCGATATCCTGGGTCTTGCACCAGTCATTGGCGGTCGAGGCATAGATCGCCGGAGCCGGAAGCACGTTGCAGGTTACCTTGCCAGCCTGACCGTAACCGGCCTCGACCAAGATCTCGCGGTCGATCGCCATGGACAGGGCCCGGCGCACCGCCGGATCCGACAGATAGGGATGCGGATTCTTACCGTCCTGATAGGTCGCCCGCTTGTCGCCCAATGCCGGGTCCGGGTTGGTCAGCTGAACCATCAATCGCTCAACCGAGGTTCCGAAGGCCGAGATCACCTCGCCCTTGCCCTTTTTCTCCATCGTCGTGAGGATTTCGGGCTCGACCTGGAGGTTCCAGGCATAGTCGAACTCACCGGTCTCCAGCACCGCGCGCGCCGCCGAAACCGCGTCTCCACCGCCCTTCAGCAGGACCGAGGCGAAAGCCGGCTTGTCGGCAATGCGGTAATTCTCGTTCGCTTCATAAAGCACAACGTCGTTCGGCTTGAATTCCACGACCTTGAACGGGCCGGTGCCGATGGTGCCGAAATTCTGATCGGTGCAGGTCGGGGCCTTGGCGCCCATGCAATTCTCGAATTGCGCCTTCTGAATGATTGGCGCCTCGGAGCCAACAAACGGGCCATAGGGGAACGGTTTCGGAACCTTGAAGTCGATCCGCACGGTGTGATCGTCAACCGCCTTGACCGACGTGACGTCCTGGAACCGCTCCGCCGCGTTACAGCCACCGGCCGGATCGAGGCAATAGGCGGCGGTGAATTCCACGTCATGAGCGGTAAACGCCGAGCCGTCCGACCATTTGACACCCTTCAAGAGCTTCCAGGTGATCGATTTCAGGTCCGCCGATACGCCGCCATTGGCGACCGTGGGGACTTCCTCGGCCAGGGCCGGAACCATGTTGCCATCGGTGTCGTAATGCGCCAGCGGCTCGATGATTAGCGAGGAGGCGTGGATGTCCTTGGTGCCGCCGGAAAGGAACGGGTTCAGGATCGATGGCGCCTGCCAATACAGGATCTTAAGCTGACCATCCGAGCCGCGCTCGGCATGGGCGGCGGTCGCGAACATCGCGGCGGCGGCCGTGGCCAGTAGTAAAGTTCGTGCCTTCAACATGTTGAAAAGCTCCCTCTGTTGGACGCGGCGTCTCGGTTACCCCCGACGTTCCCCGCGTGTGTTTCCCGACTGGATGGTTTCTCCTCCCATGCTTCGGGTCCGGTCGTCACGGTGCCCTATTCCACGTAGTGGCAGGCGACGTGACGGCCGGGTTCGATCTCGCGCCATTCCGGGTCTTCGACCCGACACAGATCGGTCGCGATTGGACAACGCGTGCAGAAGTTGCAACCCGCCGGCGGATTGGCCGGACTGGGCAGGTCACCCTTCAGCACGATGTGCTCCCGGGTCGCCTCGACGGCTGGGTTCGGTATCGGAACCGCCGAGAGAAGCGCCTGGGTATAGGGATGCTTGGGCGTCGCGTAGAGATCCTGACGCGACGCCAACTCCACAATTTTGCCGAGATACATGACCGCCACTCGGTCGGCGATGTGCCGGACCATCGACAAGTCATGGCTGATGAACAGATAGGTCAGGCCGAACCGCGCCTGCAGATCCTCGAGCAGGTTCACCACCTGAGCCTGGATCGATACATCAAGCGCCGCGATCGGCTCGTCGCAAACGATGAATTCCGGGTTCAGCGCGAAGGCCCGGGCGATCCCGATCCGCTGTCGCTGACCGCCGGAGAATTCATGCGGATAGCGATTGGCGAAGGCCGGGTTGAGGCCGACCGCGTCCAAAAGTTCCTCGACCCGCTCCTCGCGTTCGGCGCCTTTCAAGAGGCCATGCTCGTCGAGCGGCTCGGCGATGATCGAGCCGACGGTCATGCGCGGATTGAGGCTGGCATGCGGGTCTTGGAAGACCATCTGCATGCGCGGTCGCATCTTGCGCAGGCGTTCACCCTTGAACGGCGCGATATCGACGCCGTCCAGCAGGATCTTGCCCTCGGTCGCGTCGTAGAGCCGGAGCATCACCCGCCCGGCGGTTGACTTTCCGCAGCCACTTTCGCCGACCAAACCCAGGGTTTCACCGCGCTTAATATCGAAGGTGATGCCGTCCACCGCCTTGATGGTCCCGACCTGACGGCGAAAGATCCCGGCATGAATCGGGAAATGCATCTTAAGATTCTCAACCCGCATCAACGGCGTCGTATCGGACCGCGGGCTCGGGGCGTTCCCCGGGGCGTTCCCTGGGGCGTTCCCTGGCACATTCATGGTGTCAGCCGTCATCGCGCGGCGCCCCCTTCTCGATATCCCACCAGCAGGCGACATCGTGGCTGACCCGGTCCTCGGCCCAGCCGCCATTGGTGGAGCGGATCGCGGGGTTCTCCCGGAAACAGCGCTCAAACGCGAACTCACAGCGCGGCGCGAATGGACAGGTCGTCGGTTCCGCGTCGAGGCTTGGCGGCTGCCCGGAAATGCTTTGCAGCTTCTCGGCTCGTTCGCTGTCGAGGCTCGGCAGGGTTTGCAAGAGAGCATGCGTGTAGGGATGCTTGGGCGAGGCATAGAGATCCTCCACCGCCGCGTGCTCGACGATCAGCCCGCCATACATGACGGCGACCCGGTCGGCGATGCCGGCAACCACGCCGAGATCATGGGTGATCCAGATCATCGACATGCCGAGTTCGCGGCGTAAACCGCGGACCAGCTCCAGGATCTGGGCCTGGATCGTCACATCCAACGCGGTTGTCGGCTCATCCGCGATCAACAGCTTGGGGTCGCAGGCGAGCGCGATGGCGATCATCACCCGCTGGCGCATGCCGCCGGAGAATTGATGTGGGAAATCATCCAGGCGGTCCGCCGGAGACGGAATGCCCACCAGGGCCAGCAGCGACGCCGCCTTCTCGCGCGCCTCGGCCTTGGACAAGCCCATATGCTTGCGTAGCGGCTCCATCAGCTGAAACCCGACGGTGAAAACCGGATTCAGCGAGGTCATCGGATCTTGAAAGATAAACCCGATTTCGCCACCGCGAACCTTGCGGATTTCGCCGGGTGATAAGCTCAGAAGATCGCGGGCCGAGAACATCACCCGCCCCGACGTGATCTCCGCCGGCGGCATCGGCACCAGCTTTAGCAGCGACATCATGGTCACGCTCTTGCCGGAGCCGCTTTCGCCGACAATGCCGAGCAATTCACCCTCGCGGAGATGAAAACTGACACCGTTCACCGCGTGAACAGCACCGTCGCGGGTGCCGAAGACCGTCTTCAGATCGGTCACTTCAAGAATTTTAGGGCCGGTGGTCGAGACTGAACGCATCGTCATCCATCATCCGCCGCCCAAGGCGGCATTAGCAGCATGAGAAAAGTCTAGTCTGATTGTGACGCAAACATCCACACCAATTTATCGATACGTCGCGCGATCTCGGCGAATCGCGTCGAATTGATCAAGGTCACCTCTTGTCGCTGGGTGCGCCGGATCTTTCACGGGCCTCGTACCACCTATTTCCCCCGGTGCCGGACGGCCTCGGGCCCGTCTTGACCAAGCCTTGACCAACATGGATGCCTAGCCGACCCTTGTCGTGGTTGAAAGCGACGAACACGGGGGAACCATGACGGACAGGGATGACAAATATAGCGGTTGGGTGATCAGCACCGTCGCTGGAAATGGCGAAATGGGATATTCGGGCGATCAAGGCCCGGCGGTCGATGCAAGCCTCAACAACCCGTTTGACGTGGTTTTCGACAAGGCCGGAAATCTGATTTTCACCGACACATTCAGCCATTGTATCCGTCGCATCGACGCCGCGACCGGTGTGATCACGACGATCGCCGGCAACACGGAACTTGGGTATTCGGGGGATGGCGGCACGGCCACGCGAGCGCGCTTCAATGAGCCCTACGGCATGGCGGTGGATGCTTCGAATGCGCTCTACGTCGCTGATCGGTTGAACGCCGTGGTCCGGCGGATCGATATGAATTCCGGCATCGTGACAACGTTCGCGGGCACTGGTGAAAAAGGCTTCGGCGGCGATGGCGGACCGTCGGAAAAAGCGGTGATGATGGAACCAAACGGATTGGCGTTTTCCAGGGATTTCTCACGCCTCTATATCGCCGATGTTTCCGATAACAGGGTCCGGGTCGTGGATATGACGAGCGGCACCATATCCACATTCGCGGGAACCGGCGCCGCCGTTCATGACGGAGATGGCGGCCCCGCCACCGAGGCCGGCGTTTTCGGCGCCCGCGCCGTCGGTGTCAGGCCAACCGACGGATCGGTCTACGTGATGGAACGTCAAGGTAGTTGCCTGCGTTTGGTCGACGCCGGGACCGGCGCGATCTCGACCGTGTCCAGCACCGGGGAGACCGGCTATGGCGGAGACGGTGGCGCGGTTGCGACCGCCATCTACGATCGTCCCAAGGAGATGACAGTCGACGACGATGGCGACGTGTTGGTGGTCGACACCGAAAATCACGCGATCCGTCTCATTAACTGGTCCGCCGACCGCGTCACCACCATCGCCGGGACCGGCGCTAGCGGCTTCAACGGCGACGGAATTCCCGCGAGCCAGGCCACGCTCGGCAGGCCACATGGCGTGGCGATTGGCCCAGACGGAGCCTTCTATATCGGCGACACCGAAAACCATCGGATCCGCAAGGTTTCACGACTCTAACGACGGGCCGCGTTACGCGGATTCGTGACCTGACCGAGGATTCACGGAAGATTTTCACATGAAGTAATTTAATGTCTGGATGAAATCACTTCGTTTGACCGCCGGCGCGGGCGAGCCAACTATCCGCCACCGAACAATCGGACAAACAAGGGAGCCAGACATGGCCATCGCCGCCGCGCCGCTTACCATGAAACCCCCGCGCCTCGACGGGTTCAGCGTGACTTTGATGGAGAGCCATTACGAGAATAACTACGGCGGCGCGGTTCGCCGATTGAACGCAATCGATGCGCGGTTGGAGGAGCTGGATTTCGCGAGAGCGTCGGGCTTCGAACTCAACGGCCTTAAGCGAGAACAGCTGATCGCCGCGGGTTCCGTGATCCTGCACGAGATCTATTTCGATAGCCTCGGCGGCCAGGGCGGGGCGCCGGAAGACCCCACGCTCACCGCCGCCCTGACCCGGGACTTCGGATCGGTGGAAGCTTGGCGCGATGAGTTCGTTGCCATGGCCAAGGCGTTGGGTGGCGGGTCCGGCTGGGTCCTGCTTTGCTGGTCGGCGCGGCTGGGGCGATTGGTCAATCAGTGGGCGAGCGATCACGCCCACGGTCTCGCCGGCGCGGTTCCGGTCTTGGCCCTGGACATGTACGAGCATGCCTATCACATGGATTTCGGCGCCGACGCCGGCTCCTATGTCGACACTTTCATGAAGAATATTGATTGGAACCATGTCGCGACGCGGTTTCGACGCGCCCTCGGAGACACTCCCCCGCCGGAAGCGAAATCTAGCCCCGCGGTAAATGTCGATGCGTTGCGACAGGCGTTGAACGATCCCGAAACGGCGCCCGTGGTACTGGATGTTCGATTGCCGGAGGATCGCCTGCGCGACACGCTGCCGGGCACCCCTTGGCGGGATATGAAACAGGTCGACGACTGGGCCGCGGAACTGCCTAGGAATCGCGAGGTCGTGGTTTATTGCATGTATGGATTCTGGGTTAGCGAGGACACCGCCGAGGCGCTACGAAACAAGGGGATAAAAGCCCGTATCCTGGAAGGCGGCATCTCCGCCTGGCGCGCCATGGGCCAGCCGACCGACCCCCTGGATGGGGCCGCGCAATAGACAATTGCATCACCCTCGAACCGGAGGCACTCTCGCCACATCACAAGATGGGACGAGGGTGCCGAGATGCCTCTGACAACAACGGTTCTCGGCGCCTATCCAAAGCCCGACTACGTGCCGGTCGACGACTGGTTCACCATTCCCGATGGCCAGGTCTCCGCCAGCGCCACCCGCGCCTATGACGAGGCCTTGCTCGCGCCGGATGCCGAGGCTGAAGCATTGTTTGTCCGCGCCGCCGCCGAGGTGATCGCCGATCAGGCGGCCTGCGGCATCGACATCGTGACGGACGGCGAGGTCCGGCGTGAGAACTACATTCACTATCACTGCCGTCATTTAACCGGGATCGACTTCGCGGATCTTACCCACAAAGTCCTGCGCGACGGCGCCTACGAGACCGATCTGCCGACGGTGCGCGGCGCCATCGCGGCCAAGGGCGAGCCCTTTCTGCCCCATGACTATCGCACCGCCCAGGCCAGTACCGACCGCCCGGTGAAGGTCACGCTTCCCGGCCCAATGACCATTACCGACACCACCGCCGACGCGTATTACGACGATCCAGCGCGCCAGGGCGCCGACCTGGCCAAGGCGCTGAATGTCGAGATCCGGGCGCTGGTGGAGGCGGGGTGCCGGCATATCCAGGTGGATGAGCCGCTTTTCGCGCGCAAGCCGGCGGCGGCGCTGGACTATGGCATCGACAATCTCAACCGATGTTTCGACGGCGTGGACGGGTCCGTCGCGCGGGCGGTTCATGTCTGCTGTGGTTATCCGACCAAACTTGACGATATCGACTACAAGAAAGCCGATCCCAATGCCTATCTCGAAATGGCCGAGGCCTTGGACAGCTCGGTGGTCGACCAGATCTCCATCGAGGACGCGCACCGGCATAATGATCTGGCGCTGCTCGAGCGGTTCCGGGAGAGCACGGTGATCTTCGGCTCCATCGCCATCGCAAGCAGCGCGCTGGAGCCGGTCTCCGCGATCCGCCGCCGACTTACCGAGGCGCTGGCGCATATCGACGCCAAACGCCTCATCGTCGCGCCGGATTGCGGGCTGGGATTCCTTACCCGCGACCTTGCGATGGCCAAGCTACGGCACATGTGCGAGGCGGCGCGCTCGATCTAGGTACAGCATGCTATAGGCCGACAGATGGTCTGGTCTCGGGAGTTCGCCGGCCAGATTCGTCGTCCTCGCGAAGGCGGGGACCCCATTTCCGTTGAAATAGGCGACCGTATCGACCGACGTTCAGAGG
>JADHLJ010000178.1 GCA_016780745.1 Alphaproteobacteria bacterium
TGGAGCATTGCCCAGAGGACGATGTTCCCTGGGTTTTGGATCAGATTTTTGGCTACGCATCGCGGTTCGTATTGGCCAATATCGCGAGTTATCCCGCGACAAAGGTGTTGTCGAACGGTGAGACCGCACATTGTACCGTTAAACAGGCGGCCTGGTGGCGAGAGCACGTCGCCGTTGCCTCCGCCGCCCATCCCGCCGTCCGATATCGGATCCATTGCCGAGAGCCGTCTCCTGATGGATCCGAGATTCTTGAAATCGTCCTGGAGGGGTAAGGGCGCGTGACGCCCGCGTGACTAGCGCGACTTTTTGTGCGGCCAATCACGTCCCGTGGGTCCCAATCATTCAACTTCCACCGCCGCCCGTCGAGGCGGCCTTTTTTATGGAGAAGTATCATGAAGATCACCTCGCTTATGGCGAGCGCGTCGGCGCTCGTCCTGCTTACCGGTTGTGCCGGGGCCGTGCCTTGGAATCCGCAAGGCTATTCCGGCGTCAACATGGTCGAGGCCGAATTTGTCGTTGCCGATGGCCAGTCCGGGCCGAAGAGTATCAAGGTTGTCGGCGGCAAGGAACAAGAGGCCGTGTCGTTCAAGGCGACGCTCCGGGACGGGACGGTGGTCGACTACTCGGCGTCCGGCGTGAAGGCCTTCGATGGCCAGAAGCTTCGCGCCGCCGTCGAGGACGCCGTGTCGGATGACGTGAGGGCTGTCGCGCCGGGCATTGTTGAAAGCGTCGTCAAGGCCGTAACCCGGGTGGCGAGGCCATGAGATATCTCATTGATCGGGCGCGAGAACGCAGTACCTGGCTGGGCCTGACCGGCCTTATTTCGGCGCTCGGTCTGGCGCTATCACCCGACCAGATCGAGGCGATCGTCGCCGCCGGAACGGCGGTCGCTGGACTGATCGGCGTTTTGGGTCGCGATCGGCCATCCGGCGACTGATCCGATCTATCCATGACTTGGAAAGGATAAGGCAATGAGACTGCGTTTCATGATGGCGGCGGCCTTGGTCACCGCTCTTTTTATGGCCGGACCAAGCGCCGCGTCGGCGATACAATGTGGTGACCACAAGTCCTTGGCCAAACATCTCAACGACAAGTTTACGGAGGAGTTGTCCGCCACGAGCCGGGACGCGCGAGGTAGGCTGATGGAGCTATATCGTTCGCCATCGGGGTCTTGGACTTTGGTTCTGATCCTTGAGGAGGGACCGGCTTGCATCCTCACCGCCGGGTCTGATTGGAAGGCGTTGGAAACAGCGACAAAAGGGCGTGACGTCTAGGCGCTCCTCCGGGCTTGGCAATGGGCGGCTCAACGAGTGCCGATTGAGCCCTTGTTTCCGATCGTCGCGGCGGTGAGGTGCACCAACACCTTGGCGATTTCCGTTGTCGCCTCGACACGCACCGGAATCCAAAATCGTGATCCGTCGACCTGGGCAATCCAGAACCGGATGATCGGGGGCGGTGCCTCGCTGCCAAACCAGGATTTCTTGTAGGCGCCCGCCAAGGTCTCGTACCGCGCCTCGCATTTTTCCGCCGGTCCGGAAAAATTAGAGAATTGACTGGCGGCCAAGACCTCCGCGCCCAGATGCCTCAGATGAACATCGGTTCGGACCTTGCCGTTATACACTCGGGCGGTTCCGGCGCAGGCGTCCTTGGCTCTCGCCCGGGTGGCGGCGACAACGACGGCGGCCATGGGATCAAGGCTTTCCTTCCGTAAGGCATCCGGAACCGGGTCGCGTTCATCTCTAGGGATTGGTGGTTTCACCGTCCAAACCGGCGCGGCCTCGGGCTTCGTCGTTCCGTTGATTTGGCGCGATTTGCCTCGATAGCTTGAGGTGCTGGCAAATTCCCGCTCGCCGGCCGTGGTTTCCAAAGGGCCAGTGCCATAGGCGTGGGATTGAAACGGAAACAGTAAATCCAGAAACCCGATGGATTTCCCCAAGGTGGATAACTCGTAAGAGCCATCGGCAACCGAGACTTTCGCTTCAATCTCGACCGCCGAGATGCCGCCGTAATAGGCCTCGTAGGTCAAGACCGCGGCAACATTCTCCGTCGCATCGGCTCGCGGGAAATGAACCAGGGCGCACAGCGCCAGCGCGGCGGCGCTAACAAGCCAAAATCGTCGAGGATTCATGAATTCCCTTTGGCGGTCTTTAGGGTTGGATCTTCCAGATTCCATCGGGCTGCAAGCATGCCTCGCCATAAGCCTGTTCGGTTCGACCGTCGATAATGATCTGTTTTTGGAACTCTCGGCAATATGGTTTTGGTGTCGGTGCCGGCGATGGTGTCGTTGCGATCTCGCGAGGTGGTTCGACATAAACCACGCGCGGTGGCGCGGGCCACGGACGCGGCCAATAAGGCGGATGGAAGACGCGGCGCGTCTTACGCCCGAGGTGACGATGGGGGCGACTGTGATGTCTCCAGGACTCTCGATACCCGCCGCCTCGCCAGTTTGAGTGGTGTTGCGAGCCAATGGTGATCGACACGGATGACCCGCCGCCCGCATGGGCCGGACTAGCCGCGATCCCTATCAGGCCCGCGACACTTGCCGCGAAAACGAACAACCCTAGTAGTACCTTCCACCGCATGCGCCCCTCCACGAGCCTAGCCCGCCGATGATTTGCGTCCTGACATATCGTTAAACGGACGACCCCGGCGAATCCGTCGCATCATGACCTGGAAATTCGGGCGAAAACGTGGCGCTGTGTTCACGAACGCGTTGGCGACGGGGGCTCATAGAAAAAAAACGGGGGCATCGCTTTCGCGGGCCCCCGTCGTTTCACTTGCTCCAAAGTAACCTAGTAGCGGTAGGTCTCGGCCTTGTAGGGACCTTGCGGCGAAACGCCGATATAGGAGGCTTGTTCCTCGGACATCTTGGTGAGCTTAGCGCCGACCCGGGCCAAGTGCAGTTCGGCGACCTTTTCATCAAGCGCCTTAGGCAGCACGTAGACCTTCTTGTCGTACTTAGCGGCACTGCCCCACAACTCGATTTGGGCAAGCACCTGGTTGGTGAAGGACGCGCTCATCACGAAGCTGGGATGGCCCGTGGCGCAGCCGAGATTGACCAGCCGCCCTTCGGCCAGAAGCAGGACCCGCTTGCCATCGGGAAACTCGATCTCGTCAACCTGCGGTTTAACGTTGTGCCATTTAAAGTTTTTCAAGGCATCGACCTGAATTTCGGTATCGAAATGACCGATATTGCAGACGATCGCGCGATCCTTCATCTGCCGCATATGGTCGACGGTGATGATGTCCTTGTTGCCGGTGGCGGTGACGAAGATATCGGCCTTGGGCGCATAGTCGTCCATGGTCGAGACTTCGTAACCTTCCATCGCGGCCTGCAGCGCGCAGATCGGATCGACCTCGGTAACGATCACCCGGGCGCCGCCGTTGCGCAGGCTGGCGGCGGAACCCTTGCCGACATCGCCAAAGCCGTTCACCACCGCCGTCTTGCCCGAAAGCATCACGTCGGTCGCCCGGCGAATACCGTCGGTCAGGCTCTCGCGGCAGCCGTAGAGGTTGTCGAACTTCGACTTGGTCACGCTGTCATTGACGTTGAACGCCGGCACCATTAGGGAGCCTTCGGCCTCCATTTCGTTGAGACGCAACACGCCGGTGGTGGTTTCCTCGGAAACGCCCCGTACGTCGGCCATCAATTGCGGGTAGTCTTCGTGCATGATCTTGGTGAGGTCACCGCCATCATCCAAAAGCATGTTCGGGCGCCAGCCGTCGGGAGCCTCGATGGTCTGATGGATGCACCACTCGTATTCTTCTTCCGTCTCGCCCTTCCAGGCGAAGACCGGGATTCCGGCGGCGGCGATCGCGGCGGCCGCATGGTCCTGGGTCGAGAAGATGTTGCACGAGCTCCACCGGATCTCGGCGCCCAGATGAACCAGGGTTTCGATCAGCACCGCGGTCTGAATCGTCATATGCAGGCAGCCGGTGATACGCGCTCCGGCCAGAGGCTTCTTGGAGCCGTATTCGTCACGCACGGCCATCAGGCCAGGCATTTCGGTCTCGGCGATCGCGATCTCGCGACGTCCCCATTCGGCAAGCGAAATATCGGCGACTTTGTAGTCGGTGAATTCAGCCATGTGTCCTCGCTGGTGTCGGGCCGGGCGCGCGGAAGATTAAAGGGCGCTGAGCCGGCGAAAATGCTGGACGTGGCGTATAGCAAGCGACGCCCGCGCGGGCAAGGGGTGGGTTGTTGAAGTAGTGGCGAAGGCGCTTACGCCACGACGGTGTCGAAAAACCCGCTGGGGCGGTTCAGTGAATCCGCAAGTACCGCCAATGACGTCGCGTCGAAATCCGCGGTTGGCCTCGGTTCGAGATCATAGTGACCATGGATATCACGGCCCCGCATCAGCATTGCCGCGTCGCTGTCGCGCGATTGCCTCGTGTCGGTGGAGATATAGCGAAGAACCAGCCCGACACGATCGAAATCGGCCTGATTCGGTCTGCCGCCATGGACCAGATGGCCATGATGGACCGAGAATTCGCCTGGGCTCAAGACCAAGTTTGCGACATCCTCGTCGCGGATGTTCAAGCTCAACTCCTGCTCATAGGCGAGCAGGTTGTCGCTGGTTTTGTTTGCTTGTTCGTCCCGAGAGGCGAATCCCGTTCGACCGTGGACGATATCGCGCATGACATGAGTGCCCTTGACGGCTTGCATGCACCCGCTTTCCAAAGTGGAGGGCGTTAGGGCAAGCCAGATGTTCACGATGTTGTCGACCGGCGTCAACTCCCAATAGGGCGTGTCTTGATGCCAGCAAACGTATTTGCCGGCCCGCGCGGTTTTGACGAAAAAATCGGATGACCACAGCAGAATGTCGGGACCGATCGCGGCTTCCACGATGTCCAGAAGAAAAGGGTTATGCGCGATCGCGTCGACCCAAGTCGAAACCAGATGCGGTTTGATATAGATCTCCCTGCCTCGTGTCTCTTTCGCCCGCTCCTGGAAAACCTTGTATTGCCCAGCGAGCGCGTTCGCTTCTTCGGGCTCGAAAAGCCGGATCGGCCAAACTACCCCGTCCCGTTGATATGTTTCGCGAAAGGCTGGGAAGTCGAACGGGACATGAGACATGACGAGCTCCGAGGCAAATTCAGTCTTAGTTGAACAATCGCCCCGAAGCTTGTCGCGCCGGATCGCGACCTCCACGCCGCGAATTGAACAATCCAGCCGTGAATTCCATCCCTGGATGTGTTGACACTGATCTGGCCCCGGAATACCAGAGCCCGAGACGCCTTCGCGCGGAAGGATTTTCGATCATGCGCTTTTCAAGCTATGTCTCCGGAATGGCCGGTGGCGAAGAGGCTGGGGCCTGGGCAATCCACGGTACCGCCCGCCGTCGTCAAAGAGCCGGAGAGGATCTTTTGGTTCTGTCCATCGGTGATCACGACTTCACGACCGACCAACGGATCGTTGATGCCGCCATTGAGTCGCTGCGTGCTGGAAACCATCACTACACCCCATCAATCGGATTTCAGCCGTTGCGTGAGGCGGCGGCGGCCTTCCATGGCAAGGTGATCGGAGAGACCGTCGGCGTCGAAAACGTCGCGATCGTGCCGGGCGCGCAGTGTGGTGTGTTTACCGCCGCCCAATGCGTGCTCGACCCCGGCGACGAGGTCATCGCCTTTGACCCGATGTATGTGACCTATCTCGGCGCCCTGGAGGCGCGGGGCGCCACCGTTGTTCAGGTTCCGCTGTTGCCGGAGGACGGCTTTCTGCCGGATCCCGCAAGGGTGCGGGCGGCGCTGACCCCTCGCACCAAGGCGATCATGCTGAACACGCCGAACAACCCGACCGGGGCGGTCTATCCGCGGGAAACCCTCGAAGCCTTGGCGGATATTTGCAAGGAGCACGACCTCTGGATGATCTCCGATGAGGTCTATTGCACGATGTGTTATGAGCAATCGCACCTCTCGCCGCGCGTGCTGGATGGCATGGCGGAGCGGACGATATCGGTCTACAGCTTCTCCAAAAGCCATGCGATGACGGGGTTCCGCATGGGCTGGATGGTTGCCTCCAAGGAGTTGATCGATGCCGCCGATGACGTTGTCAGCTCGATGATGTTTGGCGCCGCGCCGTTCATTCAGCATGCCGCGCTTACCGCGCTCACCGACGCGGTGGACACGGTGGAGACAATCCGTGAGCGGTATCGCGGTCGACGCGATCTCATTTGCGACGCCTTGGCGGCGGTTCCCAAGATCCATGTGCGCAAACCCGACGCCGGCATGTTCCTTATGATCGACATTCGAGACACTGGTTGGGACGCGATCGACTTCGCTTGGAAGCTACTCGAGGAACAGGGGCTCGCGCTTCTGCCGGGCGAGGGATTTGGCAAGCAACTGGCGGGCCATCTCAGGCTTAGTTATGGCGCCAGCGACGAGACCTTGACCGAAGCGGCGCGTCGGTTATCGGCCTTCGTGCAAAAGAATGGGTGAGAAGACGCGCATGGCGGATCCAACTAGAGCTAAACTCGTTGGCGGTGTCTGGTTGCCGGAGGAAGAAACGCACCTCGTGGAACTAATGCTGAACAATCCGCGTGGCACGGTGTCGCGCGATGGCAAGGCAACCTATCAGTTTCATAAGATCGACGCCTGCGTGACCAGATTGCCGAGAAAACGCCGCCGGGTCTGCCTGGATGTTGGCGGGCATGTGGGGCTTTGGTCCATGTGGCTCGCGCGGGCTTTTCGCGAAGTCCATGCGTTTGAGCCCGCCGCGCGGCACGCGGATTTGTTTCGGCACAATGTCCCGGACCCGAACGTGACACTACATCAGGTTGCCATTGGCGACGCACCGGGCATTTGCGAGGTACGCTGGCATGGCGAGTCCTCGGGCGATGCCTTCATCCAGACAGGTGTCGGTGACGTGGAAGTAAGGACGTTGGATTCCTTCGGGATCACCGACGTTGATTTCATCAAAATCGATGTGGAGGGCTTTGAGCTTCAGGTTGTCTCGGGCGGAAGCGAGACTTTGCTGAAGAACCGGCCCATGGTTTGCGTTGAGCAGAAGGGGCGGGAAGAACGGAATTTTGGGGCGGACCCGAAGGGCGCGCTCGATTTCCTGCTGAACCTCGGCATGCGAGAACTGGTCGAGATTCAGGGCGACTACATATTGGATTGGCCAGAATGACGCGGAGGAACCGTGGGATTTGGCGATGATATCATGACCACCGCCCGGGTCAGGGCGATGCATGAACGTGCTCCGGCCCGGGTTCTTGTCACGGGATTGGATGGCGAACCGCGGTGGTCCGAGGTTTGGGAGAACAATCCCAAGTTCGCTCGGGACCGCGCTAGCGCTGGACAAATCCTGCGCGACGGACCGGGCGCCCGCCCGCATCTCGACTATCGCCGAATGACTCGGGGTCGCTTTTTCTTCAACGAAGTCATGCTGGAGCCGGGGGAGATCTTCCTGACGGAAGCCGAAAAGGCTCTCGCCCGTTGCGCGATTTTCATCGAACCGCACGTGAAGGTAGGCGCCAGTCCGAACAAGGACTGGGGCTACCAGCGCTTCCAAGAACTCGTAAGGGCGCGCCCGGACCTTCCTTGGGTTCAATGTGATCACGGGCTCCCGCTCTTGGAAGGGGTCGACGTGGTCTCGACCCGGAGCATTCGGGAAGCTTGCGGGGTGCTTTCCGGCGCGCGCGCGGCGGTTCTACCCGAGGGTGGCATGCATCATGCGGCGGCCGCCCTAGGGGTTCCCGCCGTGGTGATTTTTGGCGCGTATATCCCACCATCGATCACTGGATATGATCTGCATGTGAATCTCTGGCGTGACGTCCCAGAGGCCGCCGGGTTCAATATCCCGCATCCGCGCGCGCAAGCGGCATTGGACAGCATTACCGTCGAAGAGGTCTTGGATGGCCTGGAGACGATTCTGTCCCAGTAGGTTATCAGGCCGGGCTAGAGCTGCTTCACCATATCCATCGATGTGGGCGCGTCGAAACCGTCATGGGTCGAGCGGCCAACTTCCTTGAAGCCAAGGCGCTCGAACAACGCGATATTACCACTCAGAGCCAGACGCACGCCGAGGGACACGCCCGGTAGGCCTTGTCGCGTCGCTTCCTCCTCGACGGCTTGAACCAAAGCCTCGGCATAGCCGCGCCGTCGATGTTCCGGATGCACCGCGAGGCGGTCCAAATAGAGCATGCCGTCTTTCACGGTCGCGCAAACGCACGCGGCGACACGGTTGTCTTCGATGATACCAAGCACGACACCTTTCCGTGCCTTGGCCGTGATGCTCTCAACGGTTTCACGAAGCGCGCCGGATTTAGGATTCAGCACGCCCCGGTATTCCTCGAACGCGGCGTGGATCGTCGCGACGATATCGCGCGGATCATGACTTATCGTGAAAAGATCTTGGACTTCGACATGTCCCATCATTTGCGCGCTGCCACTCTTCCCGCCAGCAGACAAAGAATTTCGTACATGAGGGTCGCGCCCGCCAAGGCGGTGATTTGAGCGTGATCGAACGGCGGTGAGACTTCCACCAGGTCGGCGCCAACGAAGTCCAAGCCTTGTAGACCTCGAACCAATCGTTGAGCCTCTCGCGTTGTCAGGCCTCCTATTTCAGGCGTGCCCGTGCCGGGCGCGTGCACTGGGTCCAACGCATCGATGTCAAAGGAGAGATAGACCGGACCCTCGCCGACCACGCGCCGGGCTTCGGCGATTGTCGCGTCGATTCCGATTTCCTCGACCTCATGCATGAACAGAACACGCATGCCGGATTCATGGGAATAGTCCCAACCATCGGTGAAGTTCTGCGCGCCTCGAATGCCGATCTGCACCGTTCTTTTGGGATCGATCACACCGGCTTCGACAGCCCGGCGAAAAGGGGCGCCGTGGTGGAACTTTGACCCGTGGAACGCGTCCCAAGTATCCGTATGCGCGTCTATATGGATCAACCCAACCGGACGGTTGGCGCCGACCGCGCGCAAGATTGGAAAGCTTACGGAGTGATCGCCGCCCGCGGCCAGGGGAATTGCGCCAGCGGAAACGATACGATGAAAAAACGCCGTAATGTCATCATTGGCCGCGTCGATGTCATGGATCGCTGAGAAGGGGACGTCACCAACATCCCCGACCCGTGCCAACGCATAGGGATCGAGGCCTGTGAGGGGATGAATGCTTCGGGTCATTGAAGACGCGTTACGAATTTCCCGTGGACCGTGACGGGCTCCCGGACGATTGGTAACGCCGCCGTCATAGGGCACGCCGGCTATCGCGATATCCAAGCCGTTCGGATCAGGCTCGAACGGGCGCATCATGAAGGTTGCGATTCCGGAGAAACGAAGCGCCGCCGGCGCGTCCTGATCAGTCATCCCGGATTGTCCTTCCGTTCGCTAAAGACTAGCCCTCAACCTATCAGCCAGTACCGGCATCTCCTCGACTGTTGCGTTAGCATAGGCGAGACGCAGGCATTGTTCCTGATCTGGGCCGAAAAACGTGCCCGGTAGACAGAGAATATTGTGCTCATCCGCGAGCCGTCGCGCGACGGTGCTCGCGTGGTGATTGGGAAAAGGATGGCGCGCATAGGCAAAGTACGCACCGCTTGAAATCAATTCGTAACCGAGGTCATTGGACCGGAAGATTTCCCGAACCGCGTCTCGGCGATCATTGATCATCTCTCGCTTTTCGGCGACCCAATTCGACAGGTTGTTCAACCCGAAAAGCGCGGCGTCCTGGGCGATCCGCGGCGCGC
>JADHLJ010000179.1 GCA_016780745.1 Alphaproteobacteria bacterium
ATCGCTAAGGACGACGGCCTCATTCTCATCATAGCCAGCGATTAGATCGCCGTTGAGCTCGGCCGCCGTACCTCCGAACAGATCGTCTCCGGCACCGCCAAGCAGCACGTCGTCGCCATAGCTACCGATGATCGTATCATAGCCGGCGATCAGATCGCCGTTGAGCTCGGCCGCCGTACCTCCGAACAGATCGTCTCCGGCACCGCCAAGCAGCACGTCGTCGCCATCGCTACCGATGATCGTATCATTGCCGGAACCGCCATTGATGGTGTCCTGACCGGTGCCGCCATGCAGAATATCGTTGCCGGTGCCGCCTTGGATGAGGTCGTTTCCGCTTCCGCCGAAGACAGTGTCCTCGCCCGCGCCGCCAAACAGTGAGTCGTTGTCGGTGACCACCGTATCGTCGCCGGAACCACCGGAAATAACGTCATTGCCGCCGCCGCCGGAGATCGTGTCATTGCCATCGCCGCCGGTGACGGTGTCGTCGCCCTCATCCTCGTCCTCGGGCGCCGGCTCGGAACTGGTGAATTGCAGGTTGGTGCTGTCATCGTCCGACGTCGTCGTGACGCCGTCGAAATCCCCGGTTAGCTGGAAAGTTACGTCGGCTTGTCCATCGTTATCTGTGTCGATCTCGACCGTGGTCGTGCCGCTGTCCCCTCCGGAAAGCGTGACATGCTCCTCATCGACCTCGGAATCCGTCAAAACGACGACATCTTCCTCGTCGTAGTCACCAACGAGGTCGCCGTTCAAGTCCTCGCCGCTGCCGGCGAAGGTATCGTTGCCGGTCCCGCCCAGGAGGGTGTCCGCGCCCTCGCCGCCACTGACCTCATCGGCATCGGCGCCGCCGATCACCACGTCGTTGCCGGAGCCTCCGACCAAGGTATCGCCGTCATCATCGCCGAACAGCGTATCGTCGCCCGCGCCGCCATCGATGGAATCGGCGCCATTGCCGCCGCCCAGGAGATCGCCGCCGTCACCGCCCTTGATAACGTCGTTGCCGGTTCCACCCACGGCGGTATCCGAGCCCGCGCCACCATCAAGGGAGTCGTTGCCGGAGCCGCCGTCAAGCGTATCGTCGCCGCCATCGCCACCGACCACGTCATCGCCGGTTCCGCCATCAACGGTATCCGCGCCGTCGCCACCGGTTATCGTATCGTTGCCGGTTCCACCATGCAGGGAGTCGTTGCCGGTTCCGCCGCCGAGCGTGTCACGACCCTCGCCGCCCGAGACGGTGTCCTCGCCATCGCCGCCGGTGACCGAGTCATTGCCGGACCCGCCATCAACCGAGTCATCACCCGCGCCGCCGTCGACCGTGTCGTCGTCAATGCCGCCATCGAGCGAATCGTCGCCCACGCCACCGTCGAGCGTATCCTCACCGGCGCCGCCATCGACGGTGTCGTTGCCAGAGCCGCCGCCGGCCGAATCATTCCCCGTGCCACCAACCACCGTGTCGGCGCCGGAACCACCGTCCAGCGTGTCATCGCCGCCTTCGCCTTCAACGCTGTCATTGCCGGCCCCGCCACCAACGTTGTCATCGCCGGTATTGCCGCCAAGCGTGTCGGCGCCATCGCCGCCATCGATGGTGTCGGAGTCACCGCCACCGTCCACGACATCGTTGCCCGTGCCGCCGTCGATGCTGTCATTGCCGCCGCCGCCGCCGAGCGTGTCATCGCCGGCCCCGCCGTCGACCGTGTCGTCCGAGCCCAACGCGTCGAGCGTGTCGTCGCCGTCGCCACCGGTGAGCGTGTCTTCGCCCGGCGTTCCGAGAAGACTGTCGTCGCCCTCGGTCGCGGTCGGCATCTCGCCGGCAACAAAGCTTAGATTGGTTGCGCCATCGGAAGTTTCAGCGACGACCTCGGCGAAATCTCCATTCAGCGTGAAGGATACATCCGCGTCGCCGTCACCATCGGTATCGATTTCAACCGTGGTGTTACCGTCGGCCTGCTGGAGCGTGATATCATCGGCCGTGACCTCCTCGTAGGTCAGGGAGACAACGTCGGTTTCCTCGAGATCAGTGATGGTATCGCCGTCGAGATCAATACCGCGGCCATAGATCGTGTCTTGCCCGGTCCCACCCTCGAGCACGTCCGCGCCGGGCCCACCGCCGATGCGGTCGTTGCCCGCGCCACCGGAAAGAGAGTCCGAGTCCGAACTACCGATCAGCCTGTCATCGCCCGCGCCACCCGAAACGGTGATCGAATGGGCCCGTCCCACGACAAAATCGTTGCCATCACCAGCATCGACGAAATCATTGCCACCCTGGAGCCGGACGGTGTCGTCGCCCTCAAGCGCGGAAATCGTATCGTCGCCGAACCCGCCCTGAAGATAGTCGTCCCCCGGCGTCGCGGTAATGTTCAAGCCATCGGTTTGCGCGAAGTTAATATAGCTGTTGCCGCCGATCTGCTGAACCGTTGGGTTCGGTGTTCCCGAGACCGTGAATGAGATATCGGCGTTGCCGTCGCCATCGGTATCGATCAGGACGGTGGCGTCCCCATCTCCAGGCTGAATGGTCACGTCATCGGCGGTAAATTGCTCGCCAACAACCTCAACGACATCGCCATTGCCCACATCACCGATGAAATCGCCGTTCAATTCCGACGCGGTTCCGCTAAACGTGTCGCCTCCAGCGCCACCCAGCAAGGTATCGGCGCCCTCGCCTCCAACGATCAGGTCGTCGCCGCCGCCACCCGCGAGGGAATCGTCGCCCGCGCCACCGAGGACGGAATCATCCCCCTGACCTCCGTCAACCGTGTCGTTTCCGGTGCCGCCACTAATGACCTCCGCGCCATCGCCGCCGGACACTTGGTCGTTGCCACCACCAACATCAATCTGGAAGCCGACATTGCCGGCATTCACCACATCATCGCCCTCTGAAAGATTGGCGATCCGGTTGGCGCTATCGATGATTTCGTCATCGGTGATCACCGAGCCGTCGTCGGTGAACTCAAACTCCTCAATCCGATGGTATTGTTGCAGCCAGTCCGCCATGCGGACCAGGTTCTCCATGGCGAAGATGTCGGTCTCGCCCTCCTGGGGCACCCCCATGTAGAGGTCGTTACCGACAAGCGCGAAAGTCGCGTCTCCAATGGAGAAATCCTCCATCTGCACGCGATCATAACCGCCGTTTAACCGCTCCGGCGGGAAGACATGACCAAGTGGGCTTTGCGAGACATAGAGATAGTTGTCGTAAATCAGGTCTTGGCCGTCACCGGTCGAATAGACATAAACATCGTTGCCGCCGCCGCCCTGCAACGTATCGTTGCCCGCGCCGCCGCGTAGGGTATCCGCGCTTGCATCCTCGTTAAGCTGGCCCGCCTCGGTCAGACCATCGCGAATGACATCGTCACCGGCGCCGCCATCGAGGGAGTCGGCGCCGTTCCCACCGATGATCGTGTCGTTACCGGCGCCGCCCGCGGCGATATCGTTCCCGCCTCCCGCGTTGACAAAATCGTCGCCGCTTCCGCCGTCGACGGTGTCGTCGTCATTGCCGGTGAAGAGGGAATCATCGCCCCACTGGCCGTCCACGCTATCCGCGCCGGATCCGCCATAAATCGTGTCCTCGCCATTCCCGGCCAGGATGGTGTCGTCGCCATCACCCCCAACAACGGAATCATGACCACCGGCGGCATTGACCACCATGTCCAAGTCACCGTCATAGGTGATGGTATCGGCGCCGATGGATCCGGAGATATCCGCCATCATGTCAACGATATCGAGGACAGTCCCATCATCCAGATGGATTTCCTCGATGGTGTTGAGGTCGTCCTGCCAGTCCTCGATGGTGATCAAGTCATTCAGATCGAACAGATCGGTGTTGCCGTCGCGCAGGCCGATGACCATGTCATCGCCGACCAGGGTGATCCACAAATCATCGGCGGTGATACCGCCGCCAAAGCTCAAGACATCTTGCGAGCCGGCGTTCAACTCGACGGTGTTGTAGATCGCGCCGAGCGGAGATTGTCCGGTGAAGAAATACTCGTCGCGGATCGTGTCGGCGCCATCGCCGCGCTCGAAATGATAAACGTCGTTGCCGCCGCCACCGCGCAAGACATCGTCGCCCGCGCCGCCCGAGAGCGTGTCTGAATCAGCTGTTTCGTTGATATTGCCGCTGCCACCACTACCAAGCAGGGTGTCATTCCCGGCGCCGCCATTTAGCGCGTCCGCGCCGTTGCCGCCGTCTATATTATCGTCGCCGCCGGATCCATTCAGGACCTCGTCGGCGCCCGTACCGGTCAGATCGACCATATGGCACTCCACCTTCTCCAAGCGGGCGCGCGAGGTTCTTCACCGCTTCGCTTGGTGTGCGTTCTACACGGGATAATCCTAGTCAACATTCCGCGCGACCTCAAACAAATTCCCAGACATTCGGCTCCCACGAGGGAGTCGCATCCTGAAATTCTCGGATTAATTTTCCGGCGAGGTGGCGGACGAAAAATTCGTTCAATCAATACGCGCGCTGAAAATATAAGATACAGCACAACATTACGATAGCGAGTGGATCCCTAAAATTCAAGACTTTTAAGAATACGGGGAAACACGCCGGCGACCCGCTCCTTTCTCTTGGCGACATCGTGACCGCCAATCCTGACTCTAAAACCATGCCTATCGCGCAAAACCGGCACGGATAACCGGATCATTTGATCTCGGTTCCGGACCATTCCTCGACCAGTTTGGCAAGCTCGCTCAGGTCCTTCTGGGCCCAGCCACGATGCATTGCCAGCAGCATCAATTGACGGGTCTGTTGCGAGACCGGTTGCGGCACGCCTTGCGCTTCACCCTCCTCCAGCGCGAGGTTAACGTCCTTCATCAAAATGTCGATCGTCGCGCCGAAATCAAACGTCCGGGGCATCACGCTGCGCGGCATGATCATGTCGATCGAGGAATTGCGACCCGACCCGGCGCTGATCGCGGTGATCATGGTTTCGGCGTCCAGACCCGCTTTCACGCCCATCGCCATGACTTCCGAGGTCACCATGATATTGCTGGCGAACAGCATGTTATTGGCGAGCTTCAGGACCTGGGCCAGGCCGGGTTTCTCGCCGCAATACACAAGCGTGGTGCCATAGGCGCGCAGATAGGGCTCGATCTCGTCATAAATCTCCTTCGGCCCCGAGGTCATGACCGAGAGAGTCCCGTCCCGGGCGCCGGCCGGACCGCCGCTGATCGGGGCGTCGAAATAGGTGACGCCCTTGGCGGCCAGCGCCTCGTTCATCTCCTCGGCGAAGGGCGAGCCCGTCGTGCAGGCATTGACGAAGACCCGCATCTTGTCACCTTCGATCAGACCCTCCGCGCCAAGCACCGCCTCGCGGATGATCTTGTTGGAGGGCAGAGAGCAGACAATGATTTCCGAATTATCGGCGAGGTCCTTGCCCGACGCCGCGACCTTGACCTGACGCTCCATGAAGGGCTTTGTCGCCGCCTCGTTGATGTCCCGCACCGCGACGGTGTGCCCGGCGTCGATAAGACGCGTGGCCATGGGTTGACCCATGTTGCCGAGACCGAGATATCCGAGGGTAGTGCTCATGGGGTTATCTCCTTAAATCTTGCCGAGATCGCGCAAGAGGGTCGCGGTGTCGAGGGTTCGTTGAGCCTTTTCGACGATCGGATAATCGACGAAATAGCCGTCCACCTGGATCGAGGCGATGCCGGCTTTTTCCGCCTCTTCAAAAGCGGCGACGATCTTCTCGGACCAGGCGATGGTCTCGGCGGTCGGCGTGAACACATCATTGGTGACCGGCACCTGATCCGGATGGATACACATCTTGCCCTGAAAGCCGAGCCCGCGAACCAGCTCGCAGGAAGCCTGGAACGCTTCGTGCTCCTTGATGTGAATGAACACCGTGTCGACCGGCGGCTCCAGACCGCCATGCCGCGAGGCCAGCACCACCTCCGAGCGAACCGGCAGCAGCTCCGCCTCGCCCAGGCTCCATTCCATGCCGAGATCGCGGGTATAATCACCACCACCGAAGGCCAGACGGCGCACCCTTGTGCCGGCGGTGGCGATCTCGCGGATATTCACAACGCCGGTCGCTGTCTCGATAATCGGCATGATCTCAATCCCGCCGATCGGCAGGCCCCGCTCTCGCTCCAGGTTCGAGAGCAACCAGTCCACGGATTTGATATCGGCGGCGCTTTCCAGTTTCGGAAGCACGATCCCGTCGAGATCACCGGTGACGATCGCGTCGATATCGCCATGACAGAACTCGGTGTCATAGGCATTCACCCGCACGAAACCGGCGCATTGGCGCGGTCGCGCGAGGATGTCCCGCACGATGGCGCGGGTGGCGACCTTCTCGGCGATGGCGACCGCGTCCTCAAGGTCGAGAATCACGGCATCGGAGTCGAGCCCCAGCGCCTTCTCGACACGGCGTTCATGATTGCCGGGGGTAAACAGATAAGTCCGGTTCGCGTGCGGTCTCATACGGCGCCTTCTTGTTTCAGTTTTTCGATTTCCTCGGCCCCGAGCCCCAATTCCCGGGCATAGATCTTGTCATTCGCCTCGCCAAGGGCCGGCCCAAGACTGGCGATCTCGCCAGGGCTCTCGGACAGTCTTGGGAATACGCTCGGAACCGTTACCGGGCCTACGCCGGGAACATCGACCGTGGTTAGGGAGCCGCGTGCCTGGACATGCGGGTCGGCGAAGATATCGGCGATGGTATTCACCGCGCCCGCCGGCACCCCGCTTTCCGTGCAGACCGCGATCACCTGGTCACGGGGCATCGAGCCGGTCCAGGCCTCCACCTCGGCCAGGACGATCGCCCGACCCGCCAGACGAGCCTTTTGCTCGCCGAACCGCTCCAGCAGATCGGGCCGGTCCATGGCGACGGTCAACCGTTCGAACATCTTGTCGGTGGTGCAGGCGATCGCCAGATACTTGCCGTCGCCGCTCGGGAAATGGCCATGCGGGCAGGCGTTCACCGTGCCGGTTCCCTCGGGCTCGCGTACGAAACCGTCCTGGGCATAGCGCGGCGCGATTTCGTCCAGCGCCCGGAACACGCTTTCATAAAGCGAGCAATCAATGACCTGTCCGCGCCCAGTCGCGTCGCGATGGCGCAAGGCCATCATCACCCCGATACAACCGCTCATCCCGGTCATATAGTCGCCGAGAGAGGTCGAGCCCGGGGTCACCGGGATCTCCCCCGGCATGCCCGAGAGATAGGTCAGCCCGCCAAAGGCATGGGCGATACGGGCAAAGCCGGGACGGTCCTTGTAGGGTCCGGTCTGGCCGTAGCCGGAGACCCGCAGTAGCACGAGGCCCGGATTGATGGCGCTCAGCACGTCCCAGCCGAGGCCCCATTTCTCCAAGGTGCCGGGCCGAAAATTTTCGGTGATCACATCGGCGGTCTCGACCAGGCGCTTGAAAACCCCGCCGCCACCGGGCGTGTTGAGATTGAGGGTGATCGACCGCTTGTTCCGCGCCTCGGTCAGCCAGGCGAGCGAGCGATCCGGCGCGCCGGAGCTGGTGCCGTAGCGCCGCCAGGGATCGCCGCCCTTGGGATGCTCCACCTTCAGAACCTCGGCGCCAAACTCCCCCATGATCGAGGCGGCATGCGGCGCGGCGATGAAGCTGGCGATATCGAGAACCCGTACGCCATCCAGTGGCTTGGCGGCGGCGGTCATCGGAGCAACCGGGTCGAGTGGAGCTGATCCGCGCCTAGTCTGGTCATGCGCTTCTCCCAACGGTTATCGGCGACAATGGAACGGTCGACGGAACCTATAAGCTCGCCCGGACCGTGTAAATCAGAGCGGATATCGGATCATGCTGGCGATAACCCGCATGGTTGGCGCGCCGGGGTTTGCCACACCACCCGGATCGGCGCGATGCTGATCGCTCAATGCCGTCGTGGCCGGGGAATGGAAGCCGTCATGAATTATGAGAAGATCGCGGTTACCGGCGGCGCCGGACTGCTCGGCGCGCATGTCATGCACCGCTTAGCCGGCAAAGCGGCGCTGACCAGTGTCGACATGAAGCCACCGGTCGAAGCGAATGCCGGGCTCGGCGCGCATGTCACCGCTTCGATCACGGATTTCGAGGCCATGAGGGCGGCGTTCGAGGGCCAGGACGCGGTGATTCATCTCGCGGCCATTCCCAACCCCCGCGAGGCGACGCCGGAGCTGACCTTCAACAACAATGTCCAAGGCACCTGGGCGGTTTTCGAGGCGGCGGCGCAAGCCGGCGTCAAGCGCGTGGTGGTGGCCTCCAGCGATTCCGTCTTCGGCCTGTCCTACAATCCGCCGGATTGGCCGCCTCAATATCTCCCGGTGGACGAGGCGCATCCGACCCGTCCGACCGAGGTTTATTCCCTGTCCAAGAAAGTGACCGAGACCATCGCCGAGAGCTATGCCGCGCGCGGCGCGATGGAGGTCATGGCGATCCGACCCAGCCATATTCTCTTCCCACGCGGTTATGGCGAGTTCGAGGCCCGGGGCGCCGACCCCCAGAACTATCACTTCTGGGCCTGGGTCGATCCCGACGACGTGGCGCAAGGCTTTGATCTGGCGGTGAACGCGCGGGAGTATCGGGGCTTTGATGTTTTCACGATCACCGCCGCCGATGGCCTCAACACGCGACCCACCCTGGAAATGGCGGCGGAGCGCTGGGAGATCATGCCGGAGATCCGTCGCCCGGAGGTCTACGAACGGCTGGCCACCGCCTCGGTGCTCGACATCACCAAGGCTCGGGAACGCTTGGGCTACGCCCCCACGGTCGACCGCGCCGGCCTGGCGGCGAAGGCGGCCGCTCGCTGAATAGTTAAAACCGTCATCCCGCGCTTGACGTGGGACCGACGCCTGAAACCTCGGCGAGTGACGGGTGGCTGAACACTAGTCGAGATCCGCCGAAGTGCTCCACCACTCGTCACTTGAAAATGTCTCAGGCGTCGGTCCCGGATCAAGTCCGGGATGACGAATATGGAGATGGGAAAACGGCGCGCGCGCCCCTATCACCCCAAGGCAAATCACACTCGGTGTGCTAGAACCCGCCGGACAAATACTTTCCACCCGCCAACCCATCACTCCAGAAGGTCCCCGCCATGAGTGCCACCCCCCAGCTTTTCTCGCCGTTGACGATCCGCGGCGTGACCTTGAAGAACCGCGTCGTGCTCTCGCCGCTATGCATGTATTCCGCCGAGAGCGGTGTCGCAACGGATTGGCAATTCGCGCATCTCTCGGCCTTCGCGCGGGGCGGTGTCGGACTGGTCTTCGCCGAGGCGACGGCGGTCGAACCGAAGGGCCGGATCACGCCGCGCTGCCTTGGTATCTGGACCGACGAACAGGCCGAAGCCTTGAAGCCGACCACCCGGTTCATCGAATCCATGGGCTCCGTGCCGGGCCTGCAGATCGCCCATGCCGGGCGCAAGGCCTCGGCGAGCCCGCCCTGGGATGGCGGCAAGCCCCTGCCGATCGGCGATACAAGCTGGGGTGATCCCTCCTGGGAGGTTGTGGGACCGTCGGCGGTACCGCGTGCCGAAGGCTGGCAAACCCCGCGCGCGATGAGCGAGGCCGACATCGCCGAGATGGTTGGTGCTTTCGCCGAGTCCGCGCGGCGTGCCCTCGTCGCCGGGTTCAAGGTGCTTGAGATCCACGGCGCCCACGGATACCTCATCCACAGTTTCCTCTCCCCACTCAGCAACCAGCGCAACGACGCCTATGGCGGTG
>JADHLJ010000180.1 GCA_016780745.1 Alphaproteobacteria bacterium
AACCTGCCCTCGGAATCCAGCGCCAGCTCACCCAACACCTCGTGATCGCGGCCCTGTTGGTCCGAGAGAAAGCTGTGCGAACGCTCATCCGTCCATTTCACGGGCCGGCCCAGGGCTCGGGCCGCGTGCAAGAGACAGATATACTCGGGATAGACAAAGCTCTTCATCCCAAACGAGCCGCCGACATTGCCGGTCAGCACCCGCACCTGGTCCGGCTCGACCTTGAGCAGCCCGGCGAGTTGTCGGCGCATACCGAATGCGCCTTGACTGCCCATCCGCATGATGAAGCGCCCGTCTTTCGGGTCATGAGCGGCGATTGCCGAACGTGGCTCCATCGCGGCGACGACGATCCGGTTGTTGCGAATGTCCAGGCGCGTCACATGAGCGGCCTTCGCGAAAGCCGTTTTGGTCGCTTCCTCGTCGCCGAAATGAAAGTCCAGCGCCACATTGCCCGGCACGTCGTCGTACAATATTGGCGCGCCCGGGACCGCGGCCTCCCGTGCCGTTGTGACGGCGGGAAGCGCGTCGATATCCACCAGCACCGCCTCGGCGGCGTCCTTGGCCTGGGCCGCGGTCTCGGCGATGACGCAAGCCACGGGATCACCGACAAAGCGCACCTTGTCCAACACCAGGGACGGACGCGCCGGTTTATGCAGCGGCGTGCCGTCCCGGCTTTTCATCTGCATGCCGCAGGGCAGTCCGCCATAATCCTTGAGATCCTCACCGGTCAGCACCATCAGCACGCCGGGCATGTCGAGCGCCTCGGAAGTATCGATCTCTTCGATCACCCCGTGGGCATGGACGCTACGCACCATCACCGCGTGGGCCTGGCCGGGCAAACTCAGGTCATCCGTGAACCGACCTTCGCCGCGCAGGAGCTTCGGGTCCTCGGTACGCGGTACCGACTGGCCAATGGCGTATTTCACATCGGCGAGATCGCTCTCGGCATTCATGGCGGTTACTCCTGGGCAGGGGTGATCTACGGCGCATTGTAATGCGCCAAGAGAGGAGCGCGCACCCGAATTCCGGTGTGAAAACAACGCAAGGCGGATGGTTGGCTTTGGGCGCGATCACCACGTGGATATTTCGGCGCCTTACCGCCAGGCGAGCCATGATCGGTTGGAACGCCAGGTCTCACCGGCTACGGTCGTTTGTGAACACACATAAGGGAGCCATCGGGTATGGGACCGCTGCAAGGGATCAAGATCGTGGAACTCGCGGGAATCGGCCCGGGGCCGATGGCCGCGATGATGATGGCCGACATGGGCGCGACGGTCCTCAGGGTCGAGCGTGAGCAGGCCAGCGGCCTCGGTGTTCAGCGTCCGCTCAATTGCGACATCACGCTGCGCTCCCGCAAGGCCGTCGCCCTTGACTTGAAGAACCCGGAGCATCGGGATCGGGTGCTGCGCCTGGTCGAGGAAGCCGACGTGCTCATCGAGGGTTTTCGCCCCGGCGTGACCGAGCGACTGGGGCTTGGCCCCGACGAGTGCTTCAAGCGAAACCCCAAGCTCATCTATGGTCGGATGACCGGCTTTGGCCAGACCGGTCCGATGGCCCAGGCGGCGGGACATGATCTCAACTATATCGCCATGAGCGGCGCGCTGGCGGCGATTGGACGCGCGGATCAGCCTCCGACACCCCCGCTGAACCTGGTCGGCGATTATGGCGGCGGGGCGCTTTATCTGGTGGTCGGCGTTCTGGCGGCGCTGCTGGAAGCGCGTGGTTCCGGTAAGGGCCAGGTGGTCGACGCCGCCATGGTCGACGGCGCGGCGAATCTGATGGCCGCGCCCTTCGGAATGTTCGCCGCTGGTTTGTTGACCAAGACGCGCGGCGCCAATGTCCTGGATTCCGGATCGTATTTCTATGACGCCTATGAATGCGCGGACGGCAAATACGTCTCGGTCGCGGCGATCGAGCCGAAGTTTCACGCCGAGATGCTGGAACTGATGGGGCTCGACGCGTCGGTCGTGACCAAACAGATGGATCGCGCCGACTGGCCCCGCCTTAAGACCGTCATGGAGGAGCGTTTCAAGACCAAAACCCGCGATGAATGGGTTGAGATCATGGGCGGCAGCGACGCCTGTTTCGCGCCGGTTCTGGAGATGGATGAGGTCATGGACGACCCGCACAACAAGGAGCGTGACACTTTCATTGAAATTGATGGCGTGGTGCAACCAGCACCGGCGCCCCGGTTCAGCCGGACCCCCAATCCGACGCCGACCGCGCCGGTCCGCGCCGATATGGTGAGCCTTGACGACGCGTTGGACGGGTGGCTGCCCTCCGATGAAATCGCGCGCTGGGCGGCGGCTTAGTTCACAGACTCAGTTGGGGAAATCGACTTGTTTCACGACATTAGCGAAGAGCACCAGCAGATCCGCGAGATGATCCGACGCGTCGCCGCCGAGAAGGTCGCGCCCCGGGCCGACGAGATCGACGCGACGGCCGAATACCCGCAGGACATGTTCGATCTTCTGCGCGAGCTTGGCCTGTTCACCCTGCCTTTTCCGGAACGTTTCGGCGGCACCGGAAGCATCCTGGCATCTTGCATGGCGATCGAGGAATTTGGCCGGGTTTGCTACAACACCGCCTATCTCCTGGTGGTCCAATGGGTCCCGTTCGGCGCTATACTGGCGGGCGGATCGCCGGCGCAGCAGGAAAAGTATTTGCCGGGACTGGCAAGCGGCGCGCTGCGTGGCGCGTTCTCGACCACCGAGGCGCAAAGCGGCTCCGATGTCGCGGGTATCCGAACCCGCGCCGAGGCGGTACCGGGCGGTTATCGGATCAACGGCACCAAGATCTGGTGCACGAACTCCTCGGTCTCCGATTTCATTGTCGTCGCCGCGAAGACCGGCGAGGGGGAAGGCCGGGGACAGATCAATTTCTTCATTGTCGACCGGGATACGCCGGGCTTCACCATCGGGCCACCGGAGAAGAAGATGGGCGCGCGCGGGGTGCCGTCCTGTCCGCTGTTCTTCGATGACGCCTTCGTGCCGGCGGACGCGATGCTCGGAGAGCCGGGCAGGGGCTTTCGCACCGTGATGGAGGCCTTCAACATCTCCCGCCCGATTATCGGCGCGCGCGGCGTGGGATTGGCCCAGGGTGCTCATGACCACGCGCTTGCCTTCGTGCGGGAACGCGAGGCTTTCGGTCAATCCGTGGTGGACTTCCAGGGTGTGCGCTGGATGCTCGCCGATATGCACATCCAGACCGAGGCGGCGCGCGGCCTGGTCTACAAATGCGCCGCCGCCGCCGATGCCGGCGTTACCGGCAAGGCGCTGGCGATGCAGGCGGCGGTCGCGAAATGCCACGCCAGCGACACGGCGATGAAGGTTGCCACCGACGCGGTGCAGTTGTTCGGAGCCGCCGGAATCTCCGGTGACTATCCGATCAACCGCTACTTTCGCGACGCCAAGGTTTTGCAGATTGTTGAGGGTACGCAACAAATCCAGCGGAATATCATTGGCCGATACCTGGTTGACGGCGTTTGAGTTGCTGGTTTTGCCACAAGGCGGGCAAGACCAATTGACTTGCTTCTGTCCATGCGGAGCCAATGCGCTGTAGAATAGCGCTTGGACTATGGGCGATCAGACAATGAATCAAAGGTCGGACGCCGACCCGTCGAGTGTCGGCGACGATGCCACGAAAGAGTCTCTGGAAACGGAGAATCGACAGCTAAGGGCGGAGGTTACCGCGCTTAGACAGGCTATCGCCGCGCGCGAGGCCACGACGACGGAAGTTTCGGCGCGGGAGATTGCGCTCGAGGCCGCGCTGCTCGCCCTGCCCGTTGGGGTTGCGGTTTTTGATCCCGAGGACCGCTTGGTCGTTAAGAACAATCGCTTTCAACTTTTCGACTCGAAGGGGGAGCGTGACCGCCCCGGCACGCCTTTCGTGGATATATTGAAATTCGCCGCGGAGCTTGGTCTCGCGGCGGAGGCGCGCGAGGACCCCGAAGGCTGGATCAAGGATCGGTTACGCCAGCGTCAAGAGCCCGGGCCCACGACGGTTCAAGGGCTAAGCGACGGTCGCTTCATTCAGATCGAGGAACGCCGTCTCGAGGATGGTGGGCTGATCTCGGCCTATACCGATGTGACCCAGCTGAAGAAAACCGAGGCGGCGCTGTCGCGCGCGCTGGAGCAAAGCGAGGCCGCCGGGCGTTCGAAAACCCAGTTCCTGGCCAAGATGAGCCATGAGTTGCGAACCCCGCTGAACGCGATCATCGGGTTTTGCCAGATGATGATCGAGGACAAGGAATCGCGGATCCCAGAAGAACGTCGGCGCGGCTATCTCGCCGATATTCAATTCGCCGCGGGCCATCTGCATGACCTGATTTCGGATATCCTCGAACTCGCGCGGATCGAGAGCGGCCAGGAAAAATTAGAACGACGCCTGGTGGATGTCGTCGATCTCTGCGAACGCGTCGCCAAGATGTTCGAGCCGGACGCGAAAGCCAACGCCATCAACCTGACTTTCGCGAGGATTGACGAGAACGAGACCTCCGCGGTGCGCCTCGTGGACGACCGGCTGGTCACTCAGATGCTGATCAATCTTCTCACCAACAGCATGCGCTTCGCGCCGGAATCCGGTTTCGTGACGTTGAAACTTGCATTGAGCGACGATGAAACCACTGTTTCAGTGACGGACAATGGCGCGGGTGTCTCACCCGAAGACCTCAAGATCATCATGGAGCCGTTCCAGCAAGGATCGACCAAAGCCGCGCGAGGCCAAGGCGGGGTCGGGTTGGGTCTTTCGCTGACCAAGGGCATGGCGGAGCTTCATGGCGGCGCGATCACGATCGAAAGCGCGCTGGGGGAGGGGACCACGGTGACCCTGCGGCTGCCGATGCGCCTCGCCAATGATCCGATGCCCTCCGCGCCGTGACACCCGTGGAGCAGAGCAGGAACGAAACCAAGGCGCAGAAGGCGTTCTCTCCGGCGATCCTTGTCGCGGTTGTCTGCGTCGCCCAGATTTTCGTGCAGCTTGGCTCCTACGCGTTTCCCGCGCTATTGCCGGATTTCATTGACCGATGGGCCTTGGATAACAGCCAGGCGGGGACGATCACCGCGGCTTTCTATGCTGGTTACACACTCGCGGTGCCATTCCTCGTCACCCTGACCGACCGGATAGATCCAAAGCGGGTCTATCTGTTC
This sequence comes from Alphaproteobacteria bacterium, assembly GCA_016780745.1. Taxonomy (GTDB): domain Bacteria; phylum Pseudomonadota; class Alphaproteobacteria; order Thalassobaculales; family Thalassobaculaceae; genus JADHLJ01. Next base: position 5,148 of record JADHLJ010000180.1, read on the forward strand.
GGTGTTGCCTGTATCATTACGTCATATCTGGCCTTCGGTTTCCTCGCCGATGGTTTTTGGGGCGCGGCGATCTGTCGAACCCTGACCGGCATCGGTTGGGCCGGAACCTATATGACCGGCCTGAAGATGCTGGCGGACCGGGTCGACGGAAGACTGATGACCCGCGCGGTCTCCTGGCACGCGGCGGGGATCGGAATCGCCGGGGCGCTGTCCTACGTGGTGTCCGACGGATTGGACGCGCTGATCGGCTGGCGCTGGGCCTTCTACGTTCTCGCATTGTCCGCCACGCTTGCGTGGATGGCGGTCGCGTTGGTGGTACCGGCCAAACCGCCGGCGCGGGCGCCGTCCCAGGCGACCGGCGGAGCGGACCGGCCCCGGCTTTTTGATTTCCGCCCGGTCTTTCGCAACCGCTCCGCGATGGCCTATTCCATCGGCTATTGCGTCCACACCTGGGAGATGATGGCGCTTAAGGGATGGGCCGTGGCCTTCCTGACCTTCATCGCGCTCCGCTCGGACGAAAGCGACCTGTTCCTTCCGCCGACGGCGATCGCCACGATCGTGATCCTGTTCGGGGTGGTGACGAGTTTCAGCGGCAACGAGATGTCGATCCGCTTCGGACGGCAAAGGCTGGTGCGCATCGCGATGGGCGCAACCATCCTGCTCGCCGCGACGATGGGGTTCTACGCGACCTCCAGCTATCTGGCGGCGTCGCTGTTTATTCTCGCTTATACGGGGTTCGTGTGGCTGGACAGCTCCTCGCTGACGGCGGGAAGCGCGGCGAGCGCCGATCCGAGCCGCCGGGGCGCGACCTTGGCGATCCATTCGATGCTGGGATATGGCGGCGGCTTCGTTGGACCCTTGGCCTTTGGCGTCGTGCTCGATTGGACCGGCGGCATGTCCCCCGAGGCTTGGGGCTATGCCTTCGCGCATATCGCCGGCGTGGTGCTGGTGGGCAGGGTTCTCTTCGGTATTCTTCGGCCACGCGACGTGGCGGGGGATCGGGCGACCATGTCGACCTCAAAAGGGTGAACGAGGTTCAGGGAACCACGTGGTCCTCTTGTTCCACTTCCGCGTGGTCGAGGTTGATCCAGAGATGTTGCCTTGAACCGGGTTTCCGTTCCAGGCCATTAGGTTGATTTTGATTGTCCCATCGCCGAAACGTCGCGCCCAGAATCCCGGCAACCTCCTCGGAGCCATCGACATAAGGGAGCATAAGACGTTCGCCAGTCGCCACCCGCGACTGCTCCGCGTAAATTCGCCCGGAAATGCGCAGCGCGGCGGGCAAATCCACGCATTTTCTAAAATAGGCATGCACCCTGGGATAGGCCTCTGGATCGGTTACTTCATCAAGATATCGACCTCTCAACGGGCCGCCAAGGCTCGCGACGACCTGTTCACCGCCCAGGCGATATCTAAACCGGTCTTCCAACCGCGAAAAATCACACAGCCAAACGTGAGGAAGCGCCGTCTTCATGGCTTCCGGCGAAAAATCGCGGCGATCCGGCAAGCCGCCGTGTCGCGCGAATAGGTCCAGCCAGTGGGAAAGCACGGGCATGACCTCGTTGGCCAGGTTCGATAATTCGCTTCGGATGACGTCCAAGATCGCGCTCGGGGTATCGGATGCGACGCCGGGGCTCATGGTGTTTTGTCCTCGCGTTGCGATTTAGCCTAGAAAAGGAGCGCGGTGTTTCGTTAGTTATGCATCTAATTAATCGCATCCAGAGCGCTTTGTAAAATATAGGCCGCGGCCGCTTCGTCGACCTTCTCGGCTCGGCGTTTTCGTGTCAGATCGGCTTCCAGCATCATGCGTTCCACGGCCATGGTGCTCATACGCTCGTCCCAAAAGGCGACGGGCCGCTCGATCCGCTCGACAAGGGCCAACGCCCAGTCCCGGGTCGCCTGGGCGCGCGGCCCTTCGGTGCCGTCCATGTTGAGCGGAAACCCGATGACGAGGCCGCCCGCCGACCGCTCCCTCATGATCGCGTCGATCTCTCCGGCGTTCACCGCGAGTTTCACCCGTTTCAAGGTCACGATCGAGCTGGCCACCCGTTGTCCGGCGTCGGAAACCGCGAGGCCGATTGTCTTTGCGCCGAGGTCGACGCCCATCAGGCGCGCGCCCGCGCCTAGATGGCGGGCAAGGGCGCTGGGGCTCTCCAGGATAAAGTCCTTGGGGCTCATGGGCGTTATCGGCCTCCGGGAAGTGCTCAAACGCGTTGCGTCCCGCGGATGATTTCCGTACATAACCGGCACCAAGGGCCGCCACGCCCGCGCGGCGGCGCTCTCAACGGCCGAGTTCAGAAGAGGCTTATCCGATGTCGCTCGACAAAGCCACCGTCACCCATATCGCCCATCTCGCGCGTATCGAGGTGGAAGACGCGCAGCTTGAGACCATGGTGGGGGAATTGAATAATATTCTTTCATGGATCGAGCAGTTGAACGAGGTCGATACCGACGGTGTCGCGCCCTTGGCGAGCGTGACCGGTCATGCCCTGCCTTTGCGCGCCGATGCGGTCGGCGACGGGGCCTATCCGGACCGGGTGCTGGCCAACGCGCCGGACCGGGCGATGGATTTCTATTCCGTGCCGAAGGTGGTTGAGTGATGTCCGATCTGCTTTCCCTTGACCTCGCGGCGGCGCGGGACGCGCTTGCCAAGCGAGAGGTGTCCTCCACCGAATTGACCGATGCCTATCTCCAGGCGATGGAGGCCTCGGAGCACCTGAACTGCTATGTGACGACGACGGCGGATAAGGCCCGCGAGATGGCTGGTGCCGCCGATGCGCGTCTGGCCACGGGCGACGCGTTGCCGCTTGACGGTATCCCGCTCGGGATCAAGGACCTGTTCTGCACCCAGGGTGTCCCGACCACCGCCGGCTCGCACATCCTCGACGGGTTCAGGCCGGAGTATGAATCGACCGTCACCAGCAATCTGTGGCGCGACGGGGCGGTGATGCTGGGCAAGCTCAACATGGACGAGTTCGCCATGGGCTCGGCCAACGTGACCAGCTATTACGGCCCGGTGGAAAGCCCCTGGAAGCGTCAGGATGGCGGCAATTCGCGCCTGGTGCCCGGTGGCTCCTCCGGCGGCTCGGCATCGGCGGTGGCCGCGCGCCTGGCGGTGGCGGCGACGGGCACCGATACCGGCGGCTCGATCCGCCAGCCCGGCAGCTTCTGCGGCATTGTCGGCATGAAGCCGACCTATGGCCGGTGCTCGCGCTGGGGCGTCGTGGCGTTCGCGTCGTCGCTTGATCAGGCCGGCCCGCTGGCCCGCAATGTTCGCGACGCGGCGATCATGCTGAAAAGCATGGCCGGCCACGACCCCAAGGACTCGACCTCCGCCAATCTCGCGGTTCCGGATTTCGAGGCGGCGCTGACGGGAGATGTGCGTGGCATGCGGATCGGCGTTCCCAAGGAGTACCGGATCGACGGCATGCCGAGCGAGATCGAGACGCTCTGGAGCAACGGCATCGAGATGATGCGCGACGCTGGCGCCGAGATCGTCGATATCAGCCTGCCGCACACCAAGTACGCGCTGCCGACCTACTACATCATCGCGCCCGCGGAAGCGTCGTCGAACCTGGCGCGCTATGACGGCGTCCGTTATGGCCTCAGGGTCGAGGGCGACACCCTGGACGAGATGTACGCCAAGACGCGGGGCGAGGGCTTCGGGCCCGAGGTTAAGCGCCGGATCATGATCGGTACCTATGTTCTCTCGGCCGGGTACTACGACGCCTATTACCTGAAGGCGCAACGGGTGCGCGCCCTGATCAAGCGCGACTTCGACCAGGCTTTCGAGAGCGTCGATACGATCCTGACGCCGACCGCTCCGTCGGAGGCCTTCGCGATCGGCGAGAATGACGACGATCCGATCAAGATGTACCTGAATGACGTGTTCACGGTGCCTTCCAGCCTCACCGGTCTGCCGGCGATTTCGGTGCCGGTCGGCCTTTCCAACAACGGTTTGCCGCTGGGCTTGCAGTTGATCGGCAAGCTGTTTGACGAGGAATCGGTATTCCGCGCCGCCGGCGCGCTGGAGGCCGCCGCGAGTTTCACCGCGCGCCCGACGGGAGGGCAGTAACATGGCCGAATTACTGAGAGGCGAGACCGGAGATTGGGAAGTCGTCATCGGTCTTGAGGTCCACGCTCAGATCGTCTCCGAGGCGAAACTGTTCTCCGGGGCCGCGACCGCTTTTGGGGCCGAGCCGAACGCCCAGGTCTCGCTGGTCGACGCGGCGATGCCAGGCATGCTGCCGGTGATCAACCAGGAATGCGTGCGCCAGGCGGTTAAAACCGGCCTTGGCCTTAAGGCCCAGGTGAACCGGATCAGCGTCTTTGACCGCAAGAACTATTTCTATCCCGATTTGCCCCAGGGCTATCAGATCAGTCAGTTCACTCAGCCGATCATCGGCGAGGGCGAGCTGCCGATCGATCTACCCGAGGGCGAAAAGCGCATCGGCATCGAACGCCTGCACATGGAGCAGGATGCC
>JADHLJ010000181.1 GCA_016780745.1 Alphaproteobacteria bacterium
ACCTTTGGCGAGATCGAAGTGCATGACGAGTGCGTGCATCAAACGGGGGATGGTCGCCGGTTCCTGGTTCTGCACGGTGACCGCTTCGACATGGTGATCCGATACTCCAAGTGGTTGGCCATGCTCGGGGACAGCGCCTATACGTTTATCCTTTGGCTCAACACCTATTTCAACGCGGTGCGCCGGCGCCTCGGCTACCCGTATTGGTCGCTTTCCTCGTACCTCAAACTCAAGACGAAGCGCGCGGTCGAATTCATCGCGAGTTTCGAGGCGGCGGTCGCCGACGAGGCGCGGGGTCGCGGTTTGGACGGCGTAATCTGTGGCCATATCCATCATGCGGAGATGAAGAACATCGGCGACATCACCTATTGCAACGATGGTGATTGGGTCGAGAGTTGTACCGCGCTGGTGGAACACGCCGATGGCCGTTTGGAAATCCTGAACTGGGCGGAAGTTCGCGAACTGTCCTTTGTATGAGAGGGTTAAGATGCGCTTGTTCTTGGTCACCGATGCGTGGAAGCCGCAGGTTAACGGCGTGGTCCGGACCTTGGGTCGAATGATTCAGGAGATGGAGGCCCGGGGCCATGTGGTGGAAGTCGCGGCTCCTAGTGATTTCCACAACATGGCATGCCCGACCTATCCGGAAATCCGCCTTGCCCTGCTGGCGAAACGTAAACTCGTGCAAAGGATCGAGGCGTTTCGTCCGGACGCGATCCATCTCGCGACGGAGGGACCGCTCGGCATGGCGGCGCGCGGATACTGTATGGCGCGTGGATATCCCTATACCACGGCCTATCACACGCGTTTTCCCGAATATGTTCACGCCCGGGTAAGACTGCCGCTAACCTGGAGTTACGCGTTGCTCAGGCGGTTCCACAATGGTGGAGCGCGGTGCATGGTTTCCACGCAGACGATACAATCCGATCTCGAGTCCCGCGGTTTTCGAAACATCGCGCGGTGGAGCCGAGGCGTTGACACCAAATTGTTTCGCCCGCGCGATGAAGCGTATTTTGATTTTCCGAGACCGATTTCACTATACGCCGGCCGGGTGGCGGTGGAGAAGAATGTCCCCGCCTTCCTAGATCTTGATCTGCCCGGCACCAAGATCGTCGCCGGGGACGGTCCGATCCTCGCGAAACTGAAAGCGAGTTATCCGGACGTTGTTTTCCTCGGGAGCTTGGACGATGAAGCACTCGCGCGCGCCTATGCCGCCGCCGATGTTTTCGTCTTTCCAAGCAAAACAGACACATTCGGGCTTGTGATGCTCGAGGCTCTCGCCAGTGGAACTCCCGTCGCCGGCTTTCCGGTCCCTGGGCCCTTGGACGTCGTCGGGGACAGACCAGTGGGCAGTCTCGACGAAGACCTCTCCCTGGCTGTTGGCAGAGCTCTGGATTGTTCACGAGATACATGTCGCGACTATGCCTTGGGCTACGATTGGGATGTCTGCGTGACACAATTCGTCAACAATCTCGAAGTCTTCCCAAGCTCGAAAGCGGCGTGAAATAGCGGCCAGCGCCGCCAACGTCATCAATCCGAAATCAAATAGACTCCAAGAGTCCTTCCAATCGACCGAATTCATTAATCGACGACGCATAGGGTCCACTCGAATTTTGGAGTTGGAACCTGAATGCTGCAGATTAAGAGTGTTACGAAGTGTTTTGGCCCAGTGACCGCCGTCAATGACGTTTCCTTCACGGTCGATGCCCCCCGAATGATCGGTATTATTGGTCGTTCGGGCGCCGGCAAATCCACGCTCCTTCGGATGATCAATCGGCTCGCCGACGCGACCAGCGGCGAGATGATCATGGATGGCGAGAATGTGCTGTCCTATCGCGGCGCCAAGCGTCGGGCCTGGCAGAGCGACTGCGCGATGATCTTTCAGCAGTTTAATCTCGTGCCGCGCCTCGACGTGCTGACCAACGTGATGCTGGGGCGCCTCAACCTGCACGGCACGATCCCCAGCCTTCTAAAGATGTTCAGCGCCGAGGAACGGTTGAACGCGCTGATGGCGCTCGATCGCTTGGGCATTTCCGAGATCGCCTTGCAGCGGGTCGAAACATTGTCCGGCGGCCAGCAGCAGCGGGTGGCGATCGCGAGAGCGCTCGTGCAGGAACCCAAGATCGTTTTGGCGGACGAGCCGATCGCGTCGCTAGACCCGCTCAACGCCAAGGTTGTCATGGAGGCGTTGCGAGACATCCATGACCGCGACGGCCTTACCGTAATTTGTAACCTGCACACCTTGGATACGGCGCGGCAGTACTGCGACAGAATCCTCGGCATGCGCGATGGACACTTGGTGTTCGACGGCACCGCCGCCGATCTGACCATGGACAAGGCCCGCGAGATCTACGGCGCGACGCGAGACTTTGATGAGTCCATGACATCAACGTCCATGCCGGCGGCTAAAGCGGCCGCGAAGGTCCAGGACCTCGTCCCCGAGCCCGCATGATTTCACGTTTTCCCACCGTCGCCCAAGTCTTGGGCGGATTTCAACCAACTGAGAGAGACAGACCATGAAACTTACTGGACTGCTGCCAGCGATAGCCATTGCTGGATTTGCCGCTACCGCGGTTGCCGGCGAAATGCCGACCATCGACGCCACGAAATATGGCTATAAGGAATTCCGCATGGGCATCCTGGGTGGCGAGAACGCCCAAGATCGCCAGAAAACCTACGAGTGCTTTATTCCCCTGATTTCGAAGATGCTCGGCGTGCCCGCCAAGATCTTCGTCGCCAAAGACTACGCGGGCACCATGGAAGGCCTGCTGGGCAAGACCCTTGACTACGCCTGGCTAGGCCCGTCCGGATATGCTGGCGTCTATCTTCGCGATCCGAAAGCGGTCAAGCCGATCATGACCCGTCGCCAGCCCAGCGGCGCGCTTGGCTATCACTCGGTTCTGGTTTCCCGCGCCGATTCCGGCATTTCCAAGATGGAACAGCTCAAGGGCAAGGTTCTTGGTTATGCCGATCCGAATTCCACGTCCGGCTACCTGATTCCTTCGGTTGAATGGCCGCAAATGGGCGTCGATCCGGAGAACTACTTCGGTCGGACGGTTTTCTCCGGCGGTCATGAGAACAATGTCCTCGCCGTGCTGAACGGCGATGTCGACGCCGGCGTGACCTGGACCTCGGGCGTGGGCGAATGGAGCGAGGGCTACTCGAGCGGCAATCTGCGCAAGATGGTCGACAAGGGCATTCTGAACATGGATGACCTGACCCTGATCTGGAAGTCCAACCTGATCCCGAATGGTCCGGTGGTTGTTCAGAAGGACATGCCGCAAGAAATGGTCGACGCCATTTTCGCGGGCTATCGCTGGGTGCACGAGAACGAGCTGGAGTGCATGGAAGGCGTCGTCGGCGGCGAGATCAAGGAATGGGTCCGCATCGACCATAGCCATTACGAGACGATCGTCGCGGCCCGCAAGGCGAAGATCGAAGCCAAGAAAAAGCAAGGCAGCTAACCATCAAGATCTGAGCGACCGGCTCGCATGAGCCGGTCGCTTTCTCTCTTCCAAGATTACTTTTTTGTCCCTTTCCTAGGATCGTCACATGGCTCTTGCCGCTCCCGCTCATCTAATGGCGATCGAGACCGAGCTTCATCGCCAAACACGGCAAAGGGCTCTGTACTCCTTCCTCGCCATCGCGATCATGGTTGGTTTCATCATCGTTGGTTTCGAAGCCGCCGACGAGGCGAACGCGGGTGGGTTCCTTCAGGGTTTCAACCAGCTCCTGGATTTCCCGCTCGAACTGCTCCGGCTCAGTTTCGAGGCTGGCTGGAACTGGTTCCCGCTGCTCGTGGAGTATTTCCCGGCGCTGATGGAAACCATTCACATGGCGATGTTGGCGACCTTCATAGGCTTCGTCGGCGCCGTGGTTGTCAGCTTGCTGGCGAGTCAGAACCTGGTCAAAAGTAAATTGCTGGTCTCCGCGATGCGGCGGTTCATGGACTTCTCCAGAGCCTTCCCCGAACTGGTCTTGGCCATGGTCCTGTTGTTCCTGATGGGAAAGTCCGCGGTGCCGGCGCTGATAGCGATCGCCTTCCATACCATCGGTGCCCTGGGCAAGCTGTTTTCCGAGGCCAACGAAAACATCGACATGCGTCCGGTTGAAGGCTTGACCGCGACCGGAGCGAATTGGTTCCAGCAAATCCGCTATGGCGTCATACCTCAGGTACTTCCGAATTATCTGAGCTACGGGCTTCTACGGCTCGAGATTAACGTTCGCGCCTCGACCATTCTTGGCTTCGTCGGCGCCGGCGGAATCGGCGAGCAACTCACGGCAAACATTCAATGGACGTATGGCGCGGATGTCACCGCGATCTTCGTCCTGCTGATAACCACCATCATCGCGCTGGACTACATTTCGCGCTGGGTGCGTGGACGTCTTATCGGCGTCGGCTCTACGGTGGAGGGCTGATCATGGTTGCGTACGAGGAACGCTCGCGAACGCTACAATCCGAATTCTCGGATATCATCAACCCCGGATGGCGCCGTTACATCGCCCCGGTATCCGTTGCCGTGTTGGGACTGGCCTATCTGACCTACCTGTTCTTCTTTTTTGACTTCGTCAATATCGGCAAGCGCTGGCACGCCGACAGGGCGGCGATTTTCTCTCTCGATTCCTATGCTCACAAGATTCATATCGACACCAAGTGGCGTGATACCTCCAAGCTCAAGGCGACGCTCGAGGGCAGCCGCTGGGAGCGTTATAAGACACTTCCCGCATGGGTAACGGATTCCGAGGCCGGAACGGGCAGTGTTATCGATTTCGGCGAGGACGGGCAGGTCGAGCTTCAAGCCGACCGGATGATCATGCGCTGGGCCGATTATGCCGGCCCGATCATCATTCACCGGCCCGACGACGCCGGCTTCAGGGTCGAGAGCGATGGTCCGCTGCCCACATGGCTGCGGATCTCGAAGTCAAAAGTCGATGTCCGACCGACGCTCTATTCCCGGGTCCAGGTCTACAAGACCAAGATCATCATCCATCGCTATTTCACGGGGTGGGAATATTTCTTCTTCGACTTCAAATCGCCACTCCGAGATTTTTCGTTCTCCGACACGATGGCGTTGGTGTTCTCCGGTGATCGCATGGACCCCGAGCGTTCCAATGCCTCGCTCGTGCTCCACGAGTTCTGGACCAATTCGCTTTGGCTGCACCGCGACGTGTTCGTGGCGTTGATGCAAACCATTTTCATGGCGGTCATGGGCACATTGATCGCGGCCTTGGCCGGCCTGCCCTTGGCCTTCATGGCCGCCTACAACGTCACCCCGCTCTCGGGGATACGGTTTGCCCTGCGCCGGCTATTCGACACGTTGCGAGGAATTGATACGCTCATCTGGAGCCTGATCTTCATTCGCGCGTTCGGAATGGGGCCGTTCAGCGGCATTCTCGCGATCGGCATTACCGACACCGGCACGCTTGGCAAATTGATGTCCGAGGCCATCGAGAATATCGACAAAAAGCAAGTCGAGGGCGTGCAATCCACCGGCGCGAACCGAGTTCAACAGCATCGATTTGGCATTCTTCCCCAAATCCTGCCGTTGTTCATTTCCCAGGTTCTTTATTACCTGGAATCCAATACCCGAGGCGCCGTGATCATCGGGGCCATGGGCGCTGGTGGCATCGGCCTTCAGTTTCTCGGCGCGCTTCGCACGGGCACGGATTGGGAGAATGTCGCCTACATCTCGTTGATCGTGCTCATCACCGTGATCCTGATCGACATGATGTCCTCATTCTTCCGACGTCGGCTCATTGGTTAACGGCCGGCGTGCCGGTGCGTGTCGCTTGGTTTCCCCAATCATCCGCGGAATTATTGGAAAGGCGCGTTCATGGTCGACAATACTTCAAACCGGAATGATGGATCGTCCAAGCGGCGTATCACGGTAAAGGCGCGGGACGTATCATATTGCAATCCCGACGACCCGCTCGGCAAGCAAATCCTGATCCGAGCAATCGAGTTGGTGAGTGGCCAACCCAAGCTGCAACGTCTTTATGACGATTTTCGCGATCAGAACCCTGGAGATGAGAATTTTTGGGCGGAAGCCGTTGAACGCCTGGGCTTGAACGTCGCCCTCGACACCAAGGAGCTTTCCTCCATCCCCGCCACCGGCCCGCTCATTGTCGTCGCCAATCATCCCTACGGCGTTCTGGACGGTATCGCCATGGGGTACATTTTGTCCCAAGTTCGATCGGATTTTAAGTTTCTGGCGCACGCGGCGCTCGGTCGCGCCGAGCCGCTTCGCCCATACCTGATTCCGATCTCGTTCGATGGCGCGTCAAGCGCGCTCCGCGACAATGTCGCCTCGAAGAGTGCCGCGATGCGGCATCTTTCCGACGGCGGCGCCATGGTGATTTTCCCCGCCGGACGGGTCTCGACCGCGCCCAAGATCCTTGATCGGGCGGTGGACGCGGATTGGAAACTGTTCGCCGGCAAGCTTATCGCCAAGTCGAACGCAACCGTGGTTCCGGTGTTCTTCGAGGGTCAGAACAGCTGGCTTTTTCACCTCGTCAGCAAATTCAGCGAAACCCTGCGCGAGGCGCTGATCCTGCGCGAAGTGTGCCGCAAGATTGGAGCCGACATATACAGCTATATCGGGGCGCCGATCGAGAATGAACCCCTGAGCGCCTTTGATGATCGGCGGGAGATGCTCGATTTTCTGAGAGAGCGTGTTTACGGCCTCGACCCAAGCCAAGTCTGGGATACGGGAACGCCGAAAGCGTCATAAAAATTTAACACGTCGCATATTGTCAGGAATATTATCGCAAGACTATATATTGTGATCATATCCACATATAGTGGGTAGTGTTCATGAAACGAACAGTAGCGGCGTTTGGGGACGACAACCATTGGGTCGAGCAATTGCCGCATTCATACGCCATGGACAATACGAACAGCCGGTCGGCGTTCCCAGTGCTCATCTGCCTCACGGGCTAACGAACGATGGCTTGGCCGAAGTGAACGAGCGCTCCGAGGCCCTTATGGAGTTCTGCGAACGCCAGGGCTGGGCAATCCATCCGGAGATTGATTGCTCCAGAATGCTTAGAGCCTATCAAACCGCGATAACCCTGGCTGACCGTATATCCGGACGCGGCTCGTATTCGGCGCGGGTTCTCCAGTATAACGCGCTCGCCGAACGCGGGCTGGGTGCCGCCGCCAATCTGACCGTGGAGCAAATCGAAGCAATCGTCGTCGGTGATCCCCGCTATTCCATGCTGCCGCCGGGATGGAAGTCCTCAAGTGATTTCCGCCTGCCATTTCAGGGAGCTGAATCGCTCATGCGGGCCGGACGTCGGGTCGCCGCCCATGTTCGCCGGCGTCTCGCCCGGCTTGGAACACGGCTCGATACTGATCTGGTCAAGCTTTTCGTCGGCCACGGCGCGGCTTTCCGTCACGCCGCCGTTCATCTCGGCGTGCTGACCAAGACCGAGGCCGTGGCGTGCTCAATGTATCACTGTCGCCCGGTCTTTCTCGAGCAACTGGGTGATGGTTCTTGGCGCCATATCGCGGGCGAATGGCGTCCGCGCGCGCGGCGCGGGATCGATTGATATCGGAGTTTATCAAGATGGGTGTGCTTCGTTCCTCTCGACATGCGCCAACGTATCTGAGCGGCGGCTGGAACCAACCATGGCTTCCGACCGAAGCTGGATCATGGACCGACCTGCCAAGCACGGGCGACGAAGCCGACGCTTTTCCACACGGCACCACGACAACGCGGGAGATCAAGAAGACGCTTTCCAAACGCCCCTGGGTCTTTCCGAGGCGCGAACACTTCTTCTTGAGCGACCAGCATGCCGACGTTGACGCATTCGTCAGTTCCCTGGTCGCGACCGGCGGAGTCGCGAGAACCGGTGTCGGTGACCTTGACTTCGCGCTTTCCGAAATTGGCCGGAACGCGGTTTTCGTCATAGGGGGTGATTGCTTCGACAAGGGCCCCAGTAATCTCAGGCTTTTGCGCGGGGTCCGGCATTTGATCGATCTCGGCGCGCGTGTCGAACTGCTTGCCGGAAACCACGACCTTAGAACCTATGTGGGACTTGCATGCGCGGAACGGACCGATCCGTTGCACGCCCATCTTTTCGTGCGCATGGGGCGAAAGGCGATACCGCTGTTCAAGGAAATTTTCGACGCCTATATCGGATCGGAAAGCGGCGATTTTCTCACCGAGAACGAGGTACGCCGCCGCCTGTTCCCGAGCGACGCCTGGTACGACGCTTTTCCTGTTGTCGCGAAAGACAGACTAACCCCAAGAAATATTGAAAAGGAACTCAAACGCATCCGGGAAAAATGCGTTGAGTTGGAGAAGTGTTGTTTGGCCAACGGCATGACCTTGGGACAGCTTCATGCCGCGGTCATGAAGGCGCGAGACATTTTCCTTTCTCCGGATGGAGATTTCTCGTGGTTTTTTCGGCGGATAAAGCTTGTCTACAGGAGCGGTTCGTTCTTGTACCTGCATGCGGGCCTCGACGACGAGGCGTCGGCCATGCTTCGCGCGACTGGCGTGGAGGGGATAAACGCCGCGTTTCGAGAGGCATTGAAACAAGATCTTTTCACGCTCTACAACGGCCCTCTCGGCAATGTGCTGAGAACCAAGTACCGTGACAGCGACCTGCCGTTTTCAAAAGCCGGCGCGACCGACGCCAGGGCGGCTGGAGTGCACGCGGTGGTTCATGGTCATCGCAACCATCCGACGGGTCAAAGACTGACCACGCGCCATGGCCTGTTGAACGTGGAGTGCGATGCGTCCGTCGACGCCGGAACCCGTTCGTTGGAGGGCTTGAATGGCCCTGGAGCAGCCGCGACGATCATAAAGCCCTCCGGCGCTGTGATCGCGGTAAGCGCCGATCATCCTTTGATAAAAGTTCTGGATTTCAGGGATTTCCAAACCACGATCCTGGTTGTGTAAGAGGTCGTGACGGGATCAAGCCTTGGATGGGCGATGGGCCTTCTGATATATCGTGAATAATGTGGGTGCAATTTTATTGTAACCAATCAGCAATAAAACAGTAATGCTTATGAAATACTTTATTAAACATTTCGTAACAACAATAGATACAGGTTGATTCGTGGTTGTCGCCCTGTCAATTTTGAATGAATATGGTCCCTTTGGAGCTCGGTTCCGGTCGTTTTTGTCGGGCGATCGACCTAGCATCGAGGCAGTTTGATGGAGACGGACATGTCGGAAGTAATCGACGCCGCACCGAAGATCCAAACGAAGATGAGTGTCCAAGACAAGCCAAAGAAAAAGACAACGAAACTGAAAAAGTCCGAGAAAGTTTCAAAACCCTCAAAATCCTTGGTCGCCCGAGATGATCGCGACGTTGAAACACCGGCGCTGGAACCTGTCGTCGTGGCCCCGGTTGCCTTGCCCGACAAGCGGCGGAAGACAGAGGACAAATCGATCCGGACTACTGGTAAGGCCGATTGTGAATTTGACCTCGCCCGCGACGAGGCCGCCGCTTATCTGGAAGCACTCGCGGAGGGGCTACGCACCGGGTCGATCTCCATCAAGAACAAGAAACTGGAACTGACCCTGACGCCGGCTCCAAACCTCTCGCTTAATCTCAAGGGCAAG
>JADHLJ010000182.1 GCA_016780745.1 Alphaproteobacteria bacterium
CCAATCGTCTCCGCGTAAGCCTCGGTCGCGGCCAGCTTCGCGGGCGACCAGCCCAGGTTTTCGGGTGCCGCCGCCTTGGCCCAGCGCGCGCCGGGATAGATATCATCCCCGACACAAGACGCCTCCACCCATCGCGGCACCTGTTGACAGGCGGCGGTGGCCAGCGCGAGGAGGGGGATCAGGAGGAGCCGGGTTGCCATGGGGATGTGGGGCCTTTTGGTCCCGATCGACTGTTTGCCTCGTTGTCCCTTGGTCCAGGGAACCAGAGAACCTTCTCCCCTTGGAGCGGTTTGCTCAAGGTCGAACTTTTCGGGGCGAGGCCTTTGGCATCACACTGGCAATTTCATTCGCAACGCGGCGCGGTTATCTTGCATGATCAACGAGCGCGGAGAAGATTGGGACTGGTTTCTCCATATCGCTGAGTGTCGTCTTAATATCCTTGGGAGCGCGGGATGACCCCGGATCTAGATGTATTGATCGTTGGTGCCGGCGTTGCCGGTCTTTATCAGATTTATCAAACCAAGAAGATGGGATTGCGGGTCAAATGCTTGGAAACCGCGCCCAAAATCGGCGGCACTTGGTATTGGAACCGGTACCCTGGAGCGAGGTTCGACTCGGAGAGTTGGACCTACGGTTATTCGTTCTCCAAGGATTTACTCGAGGAGTGGGATTGGACGGAGGATTTCGCTCCGCAAACCGAAACCGAGAAATACCTGAATTTCGTGGCGGACAAATTCGACCTTAAGTCATCCATCGAGTTCAACACGCAGGTCAGCTCGGCGAAATACAACGAAGAACATGATTTCTGGGAAATTCGAAGCACGGACGGAAAATGCTTCACGTCGAGATTTTTTGTTCCCGCGGTCGGGATCCTATCCGCCGCCGTGATGCCGAATATCCCCGGCGTCGAAACGTATAAGGGGATCTCGTATCACACCCATAAATGGCCCCAAAAGGACGTCGACCTGAGTGGCAAGAAGGTTGGCATCATCGGCACCGGCGCGACGGCCGTTCAGATTATTCCCGAAATTTCCAAAGTCGTGGATCATCTAACCGTCTTTCAGAGAACCCCGAATTGGTGCACGCCATTGCACAATAAAAAGATCTCGCCTGAGAGAATGCGTGAAATAAAGGGTAATTACGACGAAATACTCGAACTGTGCCGGCAAACGCCAGGTTGCTATATCCATTCGACCGACCCTCGAGCGGCGCTGGAGGTTTCCGAGCGTGAAAGGCTTGAATTCTGGGAGAAACTGTACGGCGAGCCCGGCTTCGGAATCTGGCAGGGTAATTTCAAGGATGTGCTGACGGATCGAAAAGCTAATGCGCTGATGAGCGATTTTCTCGCTGGGAAAATTAGAGAGCGCGTCAAGGACCCCGTCGTGGCCGAGAGGCTGATTCCCAAATGCCACGGTTTCGGCACCAGAAGGGTCCCCCAAGAGTCCGGTTATTATGAAGCGTTCAACAAAGACAATGTTGAATTGGTGGACATCAACGAGGACCCCTTGAAAGAAATCAATGAAAACGGGGTGCGCACCGAGAATAACCAATTCGACTTCGATATTTTGATCTACGCAACGGGCTTTGACGCCATCACCGGCGCGTTTGAGAGAATTCACATCGAGGGATTGGAAGGGAAACTTTTAAAGGATCTCTGGAGCGACGGCCCGGTAACGTATCTGGGTGTCTTGGTGAAGGATTTCCCGAACATGTTCATTTGCATGGGCCCTCATTCGGGCCTTGGAAATTATACGAGAACGGCGGAATACAGCGTCGAATGGGTGTCCGAGTTGATTGAGTACGCGATACAAGAAGATAAAAAGAAAGTCGAGACAACCGATGAGGGCATGGACGAGTGGACCGATCACGTGCTTTCACTCGGGGTAGGTCTGCTTGCGAATGAAGTCGGGTCTTGGATGACGGGCGTGAACAGAAATCTCGAGACAAAGCAAAAGCCAAAGATCATGCGCTATAGCGGTGGCCACCCCGCTTATCGAGAGTTTTGCGATAAAGTAAAGGCGGAGGGCTATCGCAACGTCGTGTTTAACCCCTAACCGCTATCGGTGGGTTACCCGCGCGACCTATCGATCGTTTGCGCACCCCATAGCTCAACGGCGTCGAGCTGACGAGTGCCCCAACATAGGCGAGCCCTGTTCTCGATGGCCGAGGGTTAAACCGAGACAAACGAGGCGCGAGACCGCATGTCGCTTGCGCGGTGTTCAGCGGATATCCGTGGCACGGGAACTGACCTGCCCCCCGATGATCCCTCATTGATAATGAGAGTCCTTGTTGATCAATAGCGTTTCCGCTGGCTCGATGGTAGTGGGCGTCCGGCGGAACTGTTTGATGTTGTGCAGCCGGTCGCCCACGGACCGGTTGAACACGGTGCTTGGTGGCAACCCGCCATGGGCGGAATGCGGCCTGACGTGATTGTAGTCCGCTCTCCAGCGCTCAATGATGAACCGAGCCTCGGCGAGGCTCTCGAAGACCTCCTCGTTGAGGCATTCATCTCGGAACTTACCATTGAACGATTCGACAAAGGCATTCTGGGTCGGCTTGCCTGGCGCGATGTAGTGCCATTCGACGCCTGTCCGGTTCGACCATTCCAGCACGGCCCGCGAGGTCAGCTCGGTACCATTATCGGAGACGATCATCGCCGGCCGGCCGCGCCTTGTGATCAGGGTGTCCAACTCACGAACCACGCGGGCACCCCCGATCGAGGTGTCGACCACCAGAGCCAGGCATTCCCGGGTGAAGTCATCGACCACGGCGAACACCCGGAAGCGCCGGCCCCAGGATAGCGCGTCAGCCACGAAGTCCAGCGACCAGCGTTGATTGGGGCCCTGTGGTATCGTCATCGGCGCCCGCGTCCCGGTGGCTCGCTTACGGCCCCGACGGCGGCGCACCGCCAGGCCTTCCTCGCGGTACAGCCGATACAGGCGTTTATGGTTCATGGTTATTCCCTCTCTGGCGAGCAAGATGCCGAGACGCCTATAGCCAAAGCGTCGCCGCTCACCCGCCAGTTCCTTGAGTCGCTCCCGGATCTCGGGCGCATCCTCGATCGGTAGGCGCCGCACCGTCTTCGGATCAACACCGGCAAGCCCGCAAGCACGCCGCTGGGAGAAGCCCCGCTCCGTCATAAGACGCAGCGCCGCTTCACGGCGTGCCACGGGCGTTGTCAGTTTTTTGCCAGAAGATCCTTCAGCGCCGCGACGTCGAGCATCGATTCAGCCAACAACTTCTTCAGCCGCCGGTTCTCGTCCTCGATGCTCCGCAACCGCTGGGCGTCGGATGGAGCCATGCCGCCATACTTCGACTTCCAGCGATAGAAACTCTGCTCGCTGACTCCATGTCGCCGACAAACCTCCGCCGTCGTCGCACCGGCCTCCTGTTCACGCAGAATGCCGATGATCTGTTCCTCGCTGAACCTGCTTCGCTTCATCGTCCGTCTCCCTGTGACGGACTCTCATATCAAATGAGGGAGGTTTCGGGGGGCAGGTCAAAACGAACGTCGCTTTAGTGCCAGGGGCGGTCAAGTGCCTCGGACCCGGCAGTTGGCTGCTTTCGACCCAAAGCGGCCATCGAGGATTCAACGCGCATCTAAGTGTACACTAGCCTTGCACAACCTGATCCAAGATCTCATCTATCTATCCTGCCATAAACTTTGGATTCAGGATGAACGACTCTTTCCCTCCGGCGTCAAAGCCATCACCCGGCATCGAATCGATCTTGGACGCGATCGTGAAACAGCGCCGGCGGCAGGATTGGAACGATCGATTTACGCATTGGGAAAAGCCTGCCAGCGTCACCGAAGAAGGCACGATCTCTCGCGCCCAAGCTAACGTAAAAGCGGCAATCGGGAATAACACATGGCTCTCGACTGAGGGGGTCACAATCTTTCCTCAAGGCTCGTATCACAACAACACAAACGTCCGAGCCGAAGCCGATATAGACCTTCGCGCCCAGCACCCCATCATCAACGTTCTGTTCGCCGAAGGCGTGATACCAGAATACGCTTATTCGGCCGGGGGTTACAGCGATTATGGCATGACCTTCGACCAGGCCTTCCGGCAGTTGCGCGCCGAACTCGTCGCCGACCTGGCAGCGAAATTTGGTTGGAAAAACCTGGATATTGGAAAAAAGGCGATCCGAATTAGAGGTATTACCGGGAGCCGCGCCGAAGTAGATGTTGTGCCTGCAGCACGGTTTCACTGGGTGACATGGAACGGCGGCTTGGGCCAATACAATACGCTCGAGGGCATCTGTATTTTATCATCCAATGGGCAATGGACATTCAACTTCCCCGAGCAACATCACGAGAACGGGGTCGCTAAACGCGGCCAGACGGCGTTACGATTCAAAAGGGTCGTCCGTGTCTTCAAGCGGCTCCGGGCCGACATGGAAGCGCGCGGCATAGCGAACGTCAAAATCCCCTCGTTTCTGGTCGAGTGTCTGGTCTACGCAGTCGAGGACAGGTACTTCCTGATCGAAGAAGACGATCGCTACGATCGCGTGCTGCGTGTCGCGCTCCGAATTCGTGAAATGCTGAGCTATCCGGACTTTGCTTCCAAAATGACGGAAATCAACGAGGTCAAAACACTATTCCATTCAAATCAGGCGTGGACATACCCACAGGCCCTAGCGTTTGCGAGGGCTGTGGTCGCCTATCTGGGCGATGCCTGATGTGGAACCTGCTTAACCGCCGCATCCAACTGATAATCGTCGTCGCCGTAACGGTCCTGCTCACCTCGGCGCTGGATGCTGTCCACGACTTGTGGCTCGGAACCACTCCCGGTCCGTTGAAATGGGTTTCCTTGACGGCAATGATCCTAGGTACGGCCCTGGCTGGCGCGGCGAATGCGTCATGGCGCTGGATCTGGCGAACATTCCCGTTCCTCGGCCGATTGTTGTTCCCCGATCTGAATGGCACATGGACCGGACATCTCCAATCGACATGGAAAAAACCGGGGTCGGATGAAACGTTGCCCCCAATACCCGCGACTATTACTATCCGTCAGGGTTTATTCACGACGAATGTCGCGCTGAAGACCGGTGAATCGATTTCGCATTCAACACGCGTGATTCTCGAGGCATTCCGGAACGCTGGCAGGTTTCGGATCTGGTATACTTACAACAACGACCCCCAAGCTCAATATCAGCACAGAAGCTCACCCCATGAAGGTGTTGCTTTCCTTGAATTAGATCTGGATGCTGGTCCCGGGCATCTGACGGGTTCTTATTACACGGCACGGAAGACGACCGGCGATTTGACATTTTCAAGAGATGCTGGTTGACGGTGATCGAGGAATTGACCGGGATTCGGCTGTTACCTAGTGCAGGAAGCTGGGAGATTGCCGATAGTTTCGAGTGAACTGGATGCGTCTTGGAACGCGATGTCCACCACGCCTTCTGCCAATGTCCGCTTGCTACCCATCGCAGACGTGAAACAGTTTGGGCGATTAGTCCGCCTTGGGTCAACAACCGACGTCTCGCGGTATCGCTTTCGACTTTCGTTCAGTGCCAATAAGCGACATTCCGGCCACCTGGAGGCGAGCATCATGCCACCGATGGATTTCCGGCTCTTCGCGGTCTACGTTTCGCCCCCATGAACAAGCCCACGCAACGCCGCCTCGCCGCCATCGTTTCCGCCGACGTGGTTGGCTATTCGCGTCTCATGGGGGTGGACGAGGTCGGCACACTCGCGGCAATGCGGGCGCATCGCGCGGAACTGATCGATCCCAAAATCGCCGAACACGGCGGTCGCATCGTCAAGACCATGGGCGATGGCCTGTTGCTGGAGTTCCCCTCGGTGGTCGCCGCCACGACCTGCGCGATCGAGGCGCAGACCGAGATGGCGGCCCGCAATGACGGCGTTGACGAGGACAAGCGCATCACCTTTCGGATCGGCGTTCATGTCGGCGATATTATCGTCGAGGGCGACGACATCCTCGGTGATGGGGTGAACGTCGCTGCGCGTATCGAGGCCTTGGCCGAACCTGGCGGCGTGGCGATCTCGGGCCGGGTACATGACGACGTGCGCGATCGGCTCGAAGTGGGTTTCGTCGACATGGGTCAACAGAGTCTCAAGAATATTGTCCATCCCGTTCGGATCTGGCTTTGGTCGCCCCAGGATGCACGGACCGCGGCGAGCACGGCGGCGTCGCACAAGATACTCGCGAATGTAGCGCCGCCATTGTCGGATAAACCGTCCATCGCCGTATTGCCGTTCGACAACATGTCCGGCGATCCCGAGCAGGAGTATTTCGCCGACGGGATTACCGAGGAGATCTTGACCGCGCTGACACGATTCAGCTCGCTTTTCGTGATCGCCCGCAACTCCTCGTTTACCTACAAAGGTAAAGCGGTCGATATCAAGCAGGTCGGCCAGGAGTTAGGCGTACGCTATGTCTTGGAAGGAAGCGTCCGCAAAGCTGGCGCGCGGGTGCGGATTACCTGCCAGTTGATCGAAGCCGCTTTAGGCGGTCATGTTTGGGCGGATCGCTACGACGGCGATCTTGAGGATATTTTCGCACTACAGGATGTCGTGTCCGAGAGCGTTGTCGGCGCTATCGCGCCGAGTGTCGAACGCGCCGAAATCGATCGTGCGAGACGTAAACCGACGGATAGCCTCGACGCATATGATCTTTACCTGCGGGCGCTACCACATTTTTACGCCATGTCTCATCCAGAGAACCAAACCGCGATGGCGCTGTTGCGCAACGCCATCGCCCGCGATCGAAACTTCGCGACGGCAAAATATCTCCTGGCGAGTTGCCTCACTTGGGGTGCCGCGCAAGGTTGGTTCGCCACGGACGACGTAAAAGGCGAAGCCTTGGAACTCGCACAAGACGCCGTTCGGTTGGACTCCGAGAACGCGGAAGTACTCGCGCATCTCGCGCGACAGACGGCCTTTCTTCACGGACGCCACGCGGACGCCATCGACTTGGCCGAACAAGCGACCGCCCGCAATGTCAACTCCTTCATGGCGTGGTCAATGAGCGGCTGGGTTCATGGCTATGCGGGCGAGTCGTCGACCGCCCTAACGCATTTCGAACGAGCCTTCCAATTGAGCCCGCGAGATCCATTGGAGTTCGATGCCTTGAGCGGTATGGCGATCGCATTGCTGCAACTGGAAAGAGATGATGAGGCGATCGATGCCGCCCGACGCTCAACTCAGCGGAACCCAAATTTCTCGACGGCCTGGAGGGTTTTGGCCGCGGCGCTTGCACAACAGGGCAAGACCGAGCAAGCGATGGCCGCGGTGCGGCAATTGCTCCAGTTGGAGCCCGCGTTGACGGTCGAGGCCTTTAAG
Organism: Alphaproteobacteria bacterium; assembly: GCA_016780745.1. Lineage (GTDB taxonomy): Bacteria > Pseudomonadota > Alphaproteobacteria > Thalassobaculales > Thalassobaculaceae > JADHLJ01. The sequence continues at coordinate 7,313 of JADHLJ010000182.1, forward strand.
GCCCGGCCAGCTTACACCACTCGGGCCATATCCCGACTCATAGACGGCCTGCGCAAAGCCGGGCTGCCCGAATGACGGCCATAGGTCAAAAGCGGTGTTCCGCAGTCGAGGACCACGTCGGTTAGCCGCTGAACGTACGACATGCTCGGTAACGTCGAGCATGTCGCTGAAGCGCTGAAGAGCGACATTCCGGCCACCTGGAGGCGACCATCATCCCACCGATGGAATTCCGGCTCTTCGCGGTCTAGGTTTCGGCCCATGAACCAACCCACGCAACGCCGCCTCGCCGCCATCGTCTCCGCCGACGTGGTTGGCTATTCACGCCTCATGGGTGTGGATGAACTCGGCACACTCGCGGCAATACGGGCGCAACGCGCGGAACTGATCGATCCCAAAATCGCCGAACACGGCGGTCGCATCGTTAAGACCATGGGCGATGGCCTGTTGCTGGAGTTCCCCTCGGTGGTCGCCGCCACGACCTGCGCGATCGAGGCGCAGACCGAGTTGGCGGCCCGCAATGACGGCGTTGACGAGGACAAGCGCATCACCTTTCGGATTGGCGTCCATGTCGGTGATATCATTGTCGATGGCGAGGACATCCTCGGTGACGGCGTGAATGTCGCCGCGCGTATCGAGGCCTTGGCCGAACCTGGCGGCGTGGCGATCTCGGGGATCGGACCGGGGGATCGGAGCGGGGGATCGGGGACGGAGGTCGGCGGAGGTCGGGGACAGTTACCGAACCCCCGCGTTTAGAATCACAAGTCCGGGAAAAGTTACCGAAGTATCGCTGGGCGGGAATGGTTGAGGCACATAACGCGGCATTCGGCTGCATCGGTTCCGTGGCTGTCCCCGGTTTACGCTTGGGAGGAAACCGGTTTTGCGGGCGGCGGACGGGGAGTTCGGTAACTGCCCCCGGACTTGCGCAATGGAGAAATAAATAAAAATACCTCTAATATAATCCGAATTTTTCGACTCTATCGAGAATATTTAAAAAAATTATGAAGTGATAAAAAATTATATGACAAAGTCCCAAGGCATTGAATTATATAACAATAAGCTGCAAAAATATATAAAATAAAAATAGATATTTTATTTTGATAACATCATTTACTTAATTGGATAAATATCATACTGTAGTTTTCTGAATATATTTTAAATATCTACTAGGAGAAAACAATGTCTTTCAAGAATTTTTCTACCTCACAAAACATGCGGAACAAAGAACAGGCCGCCGCCAAAGCCTCCAAGATTTCGACGACGGATCAAAAATCCACCACTCCCAAAGAGCCGCCGGTCGCCGACTTGCCTAAATCCTAGAGAGGTTCTCTCGTTCTGAGTTTGGGTTGGCCGAGGGCGCGCGTCTTTGCGTGTCCGGGCTAGTCAGTGTGACTCCCGCCTAGGGTTTTCACGGAAAATCGATTGCCCATTGGCCGAGGAATTGCGACGGCCAAGCTTCAGCGTTCACCTAACTTTTCCTCAAATAGAATCTTATTCGGTCGAAAACGTGGCGGCTTCCGCCGCTACTCTCGATCATGCAAGGAGCCATTGTGAAATCCACCCAACCCGTTGCCTCTCTCACCGAGCTTGCCGCCCATCAACGCCGTCGGATAGGCAAGAATAATCTCGGACCCCGTGCGCCAAAGGCCAGCGACGAGAGGCGGCGGCGCTTGACGGCCGTCGTATATTGCGAAGGGAATTTCGCCGCCATTGACGGCAAGACGGCCAATGGACTTGTTCGTCATTCCGAAATGTACGAAATCGTCGCGGTAATCGATAGTCGCTTGAGCGGCCTGGATGCCGGCATGATGCTCGATGAAGTGCCAAACGGCATACCGATATGCCGAAACCTCGGTGATACACTGCAACATGTCGATACCGTCCCCGACACGTTCATCTTCGGCATGGCGCCGTCGAGCGGAATGTTGTCGCCACACGAACGCGAGATCGTCCTTATCGCCATTGGCCTTGGAATGAACATCGTGAGCGGCCTTCATGAGTTCCTGGGCGACGACGCGGAGTTCCTCGCGGCAAGTATCGCGTCGAACGTTACCATTCGAGATGTACGAAAGCCTCGCGCCAAGAAGGACCTCCGATTGTATACCGGGCGGATTTCCGAGGTGACCTGCCCGCGTATCGCGGTGCTCGGAACCGACTGCGCGATCGGCAAACGCACCACCGCTACTATTCTGACTCAAGCGCTGAATGACCGGGGCCTAAACGCGGTTATGATAGGGACTGGCCAAACCGGTTTGATCCAAGG
>JADHLJ010000183.1 GCA_016780745.1 Alphaproteobacteria bacterium
CCAATCCCTGGATATCGCCAGCATCGCGTCCGGCGGCGGCTCGATCGCCAGCGTCGATAGCGGTGGCATTCTGAAGGTCGGCCCGGAAAGCGCCGGCGCCATGCCCGGCCCCGCTTGCTATGGCAATGGCGGCACCGAGGTGGCGGTAACGGATGCCAGCGTCGTGCTCGGCTTTCTCGATCCCGCGAACTTTCTCGGCGGGCGCGCCACGCTCGACCGGGCCGCGGCGGAATCCGCGATGGACCGGTTGGCCGGCAAGCTGTCGGTGGAACGCGCCGAGGCGGCGGAAGGCGTGCACCGGGTCATCAACACCCAGATGGCCGAGGGTATCCGGCTGGTCTCGGTGCGCCGGGGCGTCGACCCCCGGCGTTTCGCTCTCCTTTCCTTCGGCGGCGCGGCGGGCATCCACATCACCGAGATCGCGCGCCAGCTGGAGGTCAGCCGGGTCGTGGTCCCGCGCACGGCGGCGGTCCTGTCGGCCTGGGGCATGCTGGCGACGGACCTACGCTATGAAGTCAGCCGCACCCATGTCGGCGATACCGGAAGCCTGGCCGCTGACGAGGTGCGTGAGATCTACACCGAGATGGAGCAGGAGGGCCGCGATCGTCTGGCCGGCGCCTTTGACGGGCCGGTCGCGGTGCAACGCTCCGCCGATATGCGCTATGGCGAGCAGATCTACGAGATCGACGTGCCGCTGGAGGGGCTCGACTTCGCGCGCGACGACCTGATGGCCGAGATCGCCACCCGGTTCCACGCCCGCCATGAGGAGCTCTTCACCTACAGCCTGCCGGATCAGGACGCGGTTCTGGTCAATGCACGCCTGGCGGCGATCGGAGAGCTTCCGAGCCTGCCCGCCGAACCCGCCGTCCCGTCCCGCGCCAGCGCGGCGCCGACCGGATCGCGGCGGGTCTATTTCGGTGGTTGGACCGAGGCCCAGGTGTTCAATCTGGAAGAACTCGCGCCCGGCCAATCGGTCAACGGTCCAGCGATCATCGAATCCGCCACCACGACGGTGGTTCTGCGGGCCGGCGATGTCGCGACGGCCACCGGCGCGCTTTGGCTGGATGTGGCGGTGGGGCGCTAGGTCGTTTAATCGTTGCCCGACAAGGCGCGCTCATAAAAGCCGGCCGCCTTCAGACCACCACCGGTCAACACAACGACGGTCACTTCGTCCGGCGCGATCCGGCCTGTCGTCGTCAACTCATCGAACGCCGCGGCGGCGGTTGCGCTGGTCGGTTCGGCGAACAGGCCGCCCTTGGCCAGATCCAGCGCGGCGGCCCGTATCCCCTCCTCCGAGATCGCGACGGTCCCGCCGCCGGAGCGCCGGAGCGCCGCGAGTAAACCCTTCATGCGTAACGGACGCTTGATCGCGGTTCCCTCGGCGATGGTCGGCGCGAATTCGGTTTCGACATGGGTGTCCGCGCCGGCGCGAAACGCCGCGTCGATGGGCGCGCAATTGGCGGGTTGCGCGACGAAGAGTCGAGGCAAGCGATCGATCTCTCCCGCCGCCTGGAGCTCGCGAAACGCCATGTCGCATCCGAGAACGTTGCTGCCGGCGCCGGTCGGGATGATGATGTTGTCCGGCGCCCGAAACCCGAGATCCTCCCACAGCTCGTAGCCCAGGGTCTTGGTGCCCTGGAGAAAGAACGGGTGCCAGTTGTGACTGGCGTAGAACACACGCTCGGCCATCTCCAGCGCCGCCGCCTCGGTCGCCTCCCGCGGACCGGGGATCAGATGTACCTCCGCGCCATAGGCACCGATTTGCGCGATCTTCGACGGCGACGTGCTATCCGGCGCCAGGATATGCACCTTCATGTCCGCCGCCGCGCCGAAGGCCGCGACCGCGGCCCCGCCATTACCCGAACTGTCCTCGGCGACCTCTTGCACACCTTGTTGGCGGAGCAGCGACAGCATCACCGAGGCGCCGCGATCCTTGAACGACCCGGATGGCGCGAACCATTCCAGCTTGAACAAAGCCTGGTTATCGCGAAATGATCGCGGCACCAGCGGCGTGCATCCCTCGCCTAGGGTCACGGGATCGGCAAGCTCCATCGGAAAGGCCGCGCGATACCGCCACAGCGACCGCGTGGCCTGATCGATCCGATCCCGGGTAATCCCCGGGAGGTCCGAGACCGCGAGCGAGGTGCGCGCGTCGGAACACCAGCGGGCCTCATCGATCGGGTAAGTCTCGCCGCCGACCTCGTCGATAAGATGGGGTTGATCCGTCATCCCGCTCACCTCGGCACCTTGACCGTGATTTCCTTGCCGCCCGCGCCGTGCTTCAGATCAAGCGCCCGGATGGTCACTTCCTCGATCCCCGCCGGGATGTTCACCTTGCCGAGATAGCGCGTGAAGGGCTGTTCCTGCTCATGCGGATGCAGCAAGACCCGGGTTCCAAGCACGGTACCGTCCGGTCCCACCACCTCCCAGGCATTGGCATAGTGGTGCCAACCCTCGTCATGATGCCGGACCGCCACCTTGAAACGGTAGGAGCCGTCGGAATCGCGTACCACCTCGGCGCCGACAACGTCGGCCTTGCCGGCCCAGACCGGGCTCGCGACGCCGACGGCGAGCGCCGCGATCACGCCGACGGCCAACAGGGAAACGCGGGCAGGCCTGATCAATCCCACCGCCAGTTCTCGAACCATCCGATTTCTCTCCAAAGTCGTCGCCACATCGCCTCGTCGATCACGCGGGCCTGTAAAACACCATCCGACCGGCGGTCGGCAGCGCTCATTTCGGATCCCGGTAACTTGGCTCTCGCATTTGGCATCAAACACAATATATTGTAATGTCATTGGTCGGGGCACCCAATATCGGTGGGAACACCGGTCTGACCGTCCCATAGTCTAACACCGGAAACACAGCGGCATGTCGGATCTTTTTCAGAGCAACGCGGCGCGAGCCACCGACGATTACTCGGCCAAGGACATCGAGGTTCTCGAGGGTCTGGAGCCGGTTCGGCGGCGCCCCGGCATGTATATCGGCGGCACCGACGAACGGGCCATGCACCACCTGGTCGCCGAGGTCCTGGACAACTCAATGGACGAGGCCGTCGCCGGCCATGCCAGCCGGATCGAGATCGAGCTCGCCGCCGACATGACCGTGACGATCCGCGACAATGGTCGCGGCATTCCGATCGACCCGCATCCCAAGTTCAAGGACAAGTCCGCGCTCGAGGTGATCCTCACGACCTTGCATGCCGGCGGTAAGTTCTCGGACAAGGTCTACAGCACCAGCGGCGGTCTGCACGGGGTCGGCATCTCCGTCGTGAACGCCCTCTCTTCGCTGCTGGAGGTTGAGGTCGCCCGGGACAAAAAGCTCTTCATCCAGTCGTTCGAACGCGGCGCGTCGCTCGGCCCGCTCAGAAGCGCCGGAGCGGTCAATAACCGCCGCGGCACCACGATCCGTTTTCGCCCCGACACCGAGATCTTTGGCGAGGCCGCGCGGTTTCGCCCGGCCACCATGTATCGCCTCGCCCGCTCCAAGGCCTATCTGTTCAAGGGCGTTGAGATTCGCTGGTCTTGCGATCCGGAACTGCTGAAGGCGGGCGACGAGACGCCGGCGGGGGCGGTCCTGCACTATCCCGGCGGCTTGGCGGACTTCCTGTCCAGCGCGCTTGGCGAGAGAGCAACCATCGGCGGCGGGCAGGCTTTCGCCGGTGATGTGGACTCCAGCGGCGGTGAGCGGGTGGAGTGGGCCATCGCCTGGCCGGATGACCGCGATGACGGCTTCCTCAATGCCTATTGCAACACCATTCCGACCGCCAACGGCGGCACCCATGAACAGGGCCTTCGCACGGCGCTTCTGAAGGGCATCCGCGCTTATGGCGAGCTTTCGGGTAACGCCAAGCGGATCGGCCAGGCCACCGCCGACGACATCATGTCCGGGGCCTGCGTGATGCTCTCGGTCTTTGTGCGCGACCCGCAATTCCAGGGCCAGACCAAGGAGCGCCTGGTCAGCCCGGGCGCGACCAAACTGGTGGACCAGGCGGTCAAGGATCACTTCGACCATTGGCTGTCCGGCAACCCCGAGCTCGCCAACGCCCTGGTCGACAGCATCGTCGAGCGGGCCGAGGATCGCCTCAAGCGACGCCAGCAGAAAGAAGTCAGCCGCAAATCCGCGACCCGCAAGTTGCGCCTGCCCGGCAAACTGACGGATTGCAGCCGTAATGACGCGGACGGGACCGAGATCTTCCTGGTCGAGGGTGATTCCGCCGGTGGCTCGGCGAAACAGGCTCGAGATCGGGCCTTTCAAGCCATTCTTCCGTTGCGTGGCAAAATCTTGAACGTCGCCAGCGCGTCGAGCGAGAAGCTGCGCGGCAACCAGGAATTGAACGATCTGGTTCAGGCCTTGGGCTGTGGCTCAGGCGATCGCTATGACGAGGCGGCCTTGCGTTACGAGAAGGTCATCATCATGACCGACGCCGATGTCGATGGCGCGCATATCGCCTCGTTGCTGATGACGTATTTTTATCGCGAGCTACCGAAGCTGGTGGAGGGCGGGCATCTCTATCTCGCCCTGCCGCCGCTCTATCGCATCACCCAGGGCGGCAAGACGCTCTATGCCCGCGACGACGCCCACAAGGACGAATTGATCGCCGAGGAGTTCACCGGGCGCGGCAAGATCGAGATCAGTCGATTCAAGGGCCTCGGCGAGATGCCTCCGGCTCAGCTGAAGACCACGACCATGGACCCGGCCAAGCGGACGCTGCTCAAGGTTCGGGTACCGCCAGGAACCAAGGGCGTCGCCGTCAATCCCGAGGACGCCGAGGAGCGGAAACACCTGGACACCACGGTTGAGACACTCATGGGCAAGAAACCGGAACTGCGCTTCGCCTATATCCAGGAGAACGCCCGCTTCGTCGAGGAGCTGGACGTTTAGGCCGTCTCGGGTCCGTCGCCAAAGGTCGGGCTGCTTTCCAGATGCTCCGTGATTTGTGCACCGTTAGCGATCCAAAGACCGTCGAGTTCCTTGGCCTCTTCCAGAAATTCCCGAAGAATCTTGAACCGCGATGGCCTGCCCGAGACCTGCGGATGCAGGATCGTCGTGGTGATGCCGCCCCATTCATGGGTAACCTCGAGCTCATCGCGCCACATCGAGAGGACCTCCTCGCGGGCAACGAGGTTTCGCCCGCTGCCCTTGATCAGCCCATGCATCCAGTCATCGAAGAAGTAGTTGGCGGGAAGTTCAATTGGTCCTGGTTTGCTTCCGTCCAGGACATGACGATACGGGAAGACGTCATCGCGCCACGAACTTGAGTATTTAACGCCGCGCACCATCAGATGGTCGAGGAAAACACTGTAATTCTCGCCGCAGGGCGCCCGATAACCGACCGGTTCCAAGCCCAGCCGCCGCGACAGCGCCTCGAACCCACGGTCAAGCTCGGCGAGCGAGGCATCCATGTCATCCGGGCTAGGCTTCAGATGAAAGCCGCCGTGATGGCCAATTTCGTGGCCGCCCCTGAGCATCGCCTCGCAAAGCCCGGTATGCGCTTCGGCAACCCAGGCGGGCACAAAAAACGTCGCGGAAAGCTCAAGACCCGCCAGCAATTCCAAGATCTTTGGCAACCCGACCCGGGGACCAAAGCCGCCATGAGACACCGTCACCTCATGGCGCCACCCCCTGGGATCGCCGTCGAACCAGGCGGACTCAGCGTCAAAATCAAAGCTGAGAAACAGACAGCTTCGCATACCCACAGGCCAGTCAATCCGATGATTGACCGGCGCCCGATTGGCTGGCCGCGTGGGGATGTCGGCATAGTCCATTCAATCAGTCTTTCGATTTGCGATGGCTTCCACCGATGGTTTCAACGGAATTGGGGCGGTCCCACCCGGAACCGCCCCGCTCCAAACCTTACTCCGCCGCGCTGGTCGCGGGCGCGGGCTTCAGATGACTGACTTTCGGCATCACCTCCTTGGCGAGCATGCCGAGCGAGGTGTGCCAGGCTTCCGGTTGATCGGCGTAGTCGAAGCCGAAGACCAACAGGCTGCCGAAGCCACCGACATCGTCATAGACCGCCTCGAGCTTCTCGGCGACGGTGCTGGGCGAGCCCACCAGCCAGTTATGCTTGGCGCAATATTCCGCCGTCACGTCGCTGTCGGGGACCGAGGGATCGTGCTTCAGGAACTCCAGGAAGCCGAAATTCGCCAGCAGCGGCAGGAAATACTCCGTCATCATCCGGCCCATCGGTCCCTCGACCGCGAGCTTCCAGGCCTCGGCGTCGGTTTCGGCGACGAAGGTCTCGCGGACCATGCGCCAGTCCGCGCGGTTCGCCACCCGGCCCCCACGCCGCGCGCCTTCCTCGACCGCTTCCCAATGACTGCCGACATAGGCGGGGTTGAGATTGAGGCTCATCGGGATATAGCCGTTTTCGCCCGCCAGTTTCAGCGTGTCCGAGCCCTTGGAGAGCCCCGCGACCCCGATCGGCGGATGCGGCTTTTGAACCGGATAGAGATGAGGTTTCAGAAAGCCGAACATCTCGGCGGGCTTGCTGATGTGCCAGTACTTGCCCTGGTGGTCGAACTCCTCTTCGTCACCCCAGAGTCGCAGGATGATCTCCAAGGCCTCGCGGGTCATCTCGCGGTTCTGACCGGACATGCCATCGACATTGAACATCGCCCAGTCGGACGGCAGGCCGCTCGCGGCGACCCCAAAATTCAGACGCCCCTGGCCGAGATGATCCATCTGGGCCAGCCGGCTCGCGAGCTCGGCGGGGTTGTGATAGGGCAGCAGAAACCCGCCCGGGCCAAGCCGGATATTCTTGGTCTGCCGGAACCCCTCGACCACCAGAAAATCCGGCGCGCCATGCGGCTCCCAAGGGGCCGTGTGATGCTCGCCGATCCACCCCTCCTCATAGCCGAGCTCATCGGCCCAGCGGATGTTCTGGAGGTCGAATTCATAGCCTTCCCGCAGGTCCCGCTCCGGCGGATGGGACGGCATCGTGAAAAATCCGGCTCGCATTGTCTTCTCCCTGATCTGGTTGTTAGCCCCGTATTCAAGGGATCGTCGCATGCGTCCCCGGCGATCTTCAACCGGCAATCCGCGATCATGAAGCATCAAAACAAGAGGCTGATCTCTCCCGTCTTGCCAAGACCGCCGCCTCGCCCGACCATGGACGCTACGGTCAAACCCTTATCATATCGGAGACAGTCCCGTGGCCTCATCCTCTTCCAGTAACGCGACGGCGCCCTTTTATGCCTCGATCGGTCCGGTCCTCACGCGCTACGAGGCGGATCTCGATAACGCGACCCTGACCGCGAAACAGACACTCGATCTGGAACTGGATATTCAGTACGCGTGGCGGCACCCCGCGCTTCCAATCTTCTACGTGGCGATCAGCAATGGCGGCCCCGGAAAAACCGGCAACGAGAACCGGATCGTCTCCTGTCGGATCGACGAGGCCAGCGGCCAGATCTCGTTGTTCGGCCCGGCGCGGGATGTACCCTGGCGACCGCTTCATCTCTCGCTGGACAAGGAAAGCAAGCACCTTCTGGTCGCCTACAACAATCCCAGCGGCGTGACCGTGCACAAGATCGACGCCGATGGATCGATCGGCGAGAGGGTGCCGCAATCCGATGACATCGATGTCGGAATCTTTGGTCATCAGGTCATGGTGACACCGGACGGCGACGCCGCGATCCTGGTTTGCCGGGGCTATGACGCCGAAAACGGCGAGGACGAAAAGCCCGGCGCGCTCAAGGTCTATGGCCTGAAGAACGGGGTGCTATCGCCGCGGGCCTCGATCGAGCCCAATGGCGGCCTTGGCTTCGGCGCGCGCCACTTGGACTATCACCCGACCAAGCCCTGGCTGTTCCTGGGCGTGGAGCGCCAGAGCGAGCTTCATGTCTTTCAACTTGAAGGCGGTTCGGTCCGCCCCGACGCCCTGCACCGGCTCTCCACCCTCGCCGGCCCGAACAACGGTCCGGCGCGCCAGGCGATGTCCGGTATCCATTGTCATCCCAACGGCAAGGTCGTCTACGTCTCGAACCGGGCCTATGGCGCGTCCCAATCCGTGCTCGGCGGCGAGGCACCGGAGGGAGAGGACACTATCGCGGTTTTCGCCATCAACCCGGAAACCGGCGAGCCGACACCGATCCAGCACGCGCCGACCCATGGGCACCTGCCCCGGACCTTCTCCATCGATGCGTCCGGGCGGATGCTGGTCGCGGCGAATTCAGAGCCCACGACGAAAGTGACGCCCGAGGGCGGCGCCCGCGAGACCCCGCTTGGTCTGGTGACCTTCAAGGTCGCGGATGACGGCACCCTGACGGAAACCGGCATGATGACGTTCCCGGAAAAGGACCAACGGCTGTTCTGGGCTGGGTTTCTTTGAAGCCAAACCGAGGACTCATCAGAACGAAGATGAACAATCCGACGCCCCGGGCTGGTCCAACCCGCCGCCGGGGTAGTAGAACGGAACCCCCACAGGAGGAGCGCTTCAATCCATGAGCATTAACGGAAAAGCCTATATCGCCGGGGTGTATGAACATCCCACGCGTAAGGCGGTCGACAAATCACTGGCCCAACTGCACGCCGAGTCCGCGCTTGGCGCGCTGGCCGATGCCGGGCTGACCAAGAACGACGTGGACGGCTATTTCTGCGCCGGCGACGTGCCGGGCCTGGGCGCCCTGTCCATGGTCGATTACATGGGCCTCAACCTGCGCCACATGGACACCACCGAAAGCGGCGGCTCGTCCTATCTGATGCATGTCGGGCACGCGGCCGAGGCGATCGCGCTGGGCAAATGCTCGGTGGCGCTGATCACGCTCGCCGGACGGCCGCGCGCCGAGGGCATGGCCACCGGCACCGCGCCGCGCAACTATGGCAGCACCTCGCCGGACGTGGCCTTTGAGTTTCCGTTCGGCCCGACGGTGGTGAACATGTACGCCATGTGCGCCATGCGTCACATGCACGAATACGGCACCACCAGCGAACAGCTCGCCTGGATCAAGGTCGCCGCCTCGCACCACGCCCAGCACAACGAGCACGCGATGCTGCGCAACGTGGTGACGGTCGAGGAAGTCGTGAACTCGCCGATGATCTCGGACCCGCTGCACCGGCTTGATTGCTGCGTGATCAGTGATGGCGGCGGCGCGATCATCGTCACCTCGCCCGAGATCGCCAAGTCGCTGAACCGGCCGCTGGTCAAGGTTCTGGGTGTCGGCGAGTCGCCGAAGGGTCAGATGGGCGGCAAGGTCGACCTCACCTATTCCGGCGCCGTGCGCTCCGGCGCGACCGCCTTCGAGGAGGCCAAGGTCAAGCCGGCGGACATGAAATACGCCTCGATCTATGACAGCTTCACGATCACCGTGCTGATGCAGCTTGAGGATCTCGGCTTCTGCGAAAAGGGCAAGGGCGGCGCCTTTGTCTCCGACGGCAACCTGATCGCGGGCACCGGCAAGCTGCCGTTCAACACCGATGGCGGCGGGCTCTGCAACAACCACCCGGCCAACCGGGGCGGTCTGACCAAGGTGGTCGAGGCGGTCCGACAACTGCGCGGTGAAGCGCATCCGGCGGTCCAAGTCGCCAATTGCGATCTGGCGCTGGCCCACGGTAC